>WGDE01000170.1 GCA_015493385.1 Phycisphaerae bacterium | reverse complement strand
GTGTTTATTATTTGACCACCTGGATAAAACTTTTCCAGTATTAGAGTATCAAATCTATCGCGTGCTGCATATAGCGCCGCACCAAGTCCAGCAGGCCCAGCACCAACAATAATACAATCATATACTTTCTTAGCCACTTTAATCCTTTCTGACAATACAATAATCTCTATAGCATGCTATAGATGTTATTTTCCTTCTGTAAGTTTATTTATGAGGTCTCGAAAAACCCCGTAATATTTTATCAATTCATATTTAGTACTACGCAATGTCACTAGGTTTTCGCTAGGCAATGATTTACTCGTTATATTCCCGCGCTTATCAAAGTGAACCATTGCGATGGAATCTTCATCTTGTAAATAATGTATATTCAGACATCTTCTGCTACCTTTAGCCTCACCTCTTTCTAGGACTATAGGGAAAATATAACCGCCCGGCATTACTAAATCAACCATAGATGAAGTTAGGTTGCTACTGAGAAATTCCTTGTACAGCTGGGAAAGCATTGGTTCAGGAAAAGCAACTTCGCTTAAAGTGTAATACTTAGGATTAGAATCTCCAGCTGTCAAAATCTTTAAATATTTTCCCTGATCGCATAATTGCACAATTTGCTGTGTAACCGCAGTATTGCTACTCTGAACATTGTAACGAATAGCATAATTTTTAAAATCGAGATTACTGTTAAAATTAATATTAGTATTTCGCCACTGTTGTGCGTTATCGACATGAGAAAAAGCATCAACCGTATAGATGTAGTTACCTTCAACCTTTCTCTTTGAAATCTTTTTAACGCTCAGTCCTGTAACTTGAGTGTCTCTTTTAATGAGAAAATATCTCATCCTATTTCTATCTGTCAATTTATTAATGGTACGAGATTTCGTACGCGACACTAATATTCTCCCATTGTATAGTAATTTATTTTTCTCTGATTTAAAGATTGGTGCTATTTTAAAGAATATTTCTTTTGCAAGCCCCTGATCAGTCTTACTCCAGACGTCAAGTTCGATAGTTCTATTATCAGAGGTCGTTGCAATTGCATAATAAAAATACAGTTGCTTTGGGATATTTTGCATACTTACCCAACGAAATACAAGCCCGTCTGCTTTAATTATTCCCCTACCGTTCATGGTAGCAGCAAGTTCAGTAGCTTTATCACGAAAAGCTTGAGATACTGTTTTAGCCCTTACGGCAAGTAAATATCGCCATTCCAATCCAGCTCTAATACCTTCACTTCCTCTAAAATTTGCATGTAAAAAAAAGAGGCTTTCTTTCTCAGAAAACGTCCAAGACACATTACGGTCTGTCCAACCATCGCCCTCTGGAAGCGCAGCAGCAACAGCTGCGTACTTAAAATGCACCAATCCTCCCGCCTTAATATGATAATCCCGACCTGAAACCCAGAAAGCAACACCTAACATAGATATAAGCAGGAAAAAGAGGGAGATTAGCTCTTTTGAGAAATTCTTTGATTGTTTTTCATTAATCATATTTGTGAATATAACAGCGAAATAATATTATTTCAAATCAAGATTTATGCTTTTGAAAGGGATTCTCTAGTGAAGAGTTAAAAGACTCTATTGGTCATTATTAGTTTGGTACTTCGATTTACGACTTCCCTTATAGATCTCATATTTCAACAACCTGCATTCAATTTTGGCATTCTGAAAAATAAACCGTCTAGATGTACGTAACCCTATATGTTTAGCCAAGTTAAGGTTTCCAGTGAAAACATACCCACTATACCCCCTACAGTCGTTCTTGAAAAAATCACCTATCCTTTTGTACGTTTTTTCAAGTTTTTTAGCATCACCTAACCTCTCTCCATATTCTGGATTCATTAAAACAATACCATTATCTGTTTTGGGAATTGGTGTTTTAGCGAAGTCGCACACTGAAAAATCTATTAAATGCTCAACACCTGCAGTTGTAGCATTGCTAATAGATGCCTCAATTGCTTCCTTATCTATATCAGTTGCAATTATTGGGGCTGAGAGCTTCTTTGTGCCCTTTTTCAAGGCTTCAAGCCTTGTATCCTTCCAAGAATCCTTATCGTAATTCAATAAATGCATGAAAGAGAAATTGTTTCTCAACAAACCAACCTTTCTTCCCAATGCAATAAGGGCGGCCTCAACAGCTAAAGTACCACTTCCACACATAGGCAAGACTAGCGGTTGAGAACCACCATATTCAGAAGCCATAAGTACTGCTGCAGCAAGACTTTCTTGCAATGGTGCTTTAAACGGCATTTTGCGATAGCCCCTATCAGCCAGCTTATTACCGGACGTATTCAGGTATATCCAACATCTATCAGCCATCCAAAAAGTATTTATTACTACATTATCACGTTTAGGGCCTGAATTAGGCCTTGAGCCTGTTTTATCAGCAATTCGATCAACTATAGCATCCTTTGTAAGCTGACCTACATACATGGTATTATCAATCGTTGGTGTATCCGCCCTGCTAATTATAGATATAAACTCATTGGGAGAGATAAGCGTTTCCCATGGTAAGGAATTTACTTTTTTATAGTACTCCTTAGGTTTCTTCGCTTTAAATTCGTGGAATAAGTACAAAACAGCCAATGCTGTTCTTAGCTCCAAATTAAGTTTCATTACATCAAACCAGTCCCCCTTAATTTCTACACCATTATTACGCTTTACTAAAACCACATACCCCAAATCCTCAACCTCTTTAGCAACCCAATCTCCAAGCCCTCTCGCGCAGGTTACTAATATTTTACTTCTATCGGTAAGCTCCATTAATATCTCGTCTCTTTTAATTATTAAAAGTGCTACTATAGCGACTATCACTATCTAAGTCAATCAAGATAGAATATTATGGCAATGTTTCACGTGAAACATTTTCTACTTTTTTGTTTCACGTGAAACAAAAACTGGATATCATATGGAAAACCCTTTAGAATTTAGCACAAATTAAACGGAGAAATTATGGCTAAGAAGAAACAGAAACATCTCGGCAAGGGGCTCAATGCACTACTCGGACCAGCTATCACAACTAAACTGGAAAACACAGAAGACAACACCAATAGTACATCTCTACAATATATCCCCCTAAAGGACATATCTCCAAACCCCCATCAGCCTAGAAAAAAATGGGATGAATCGGAACTCAGGAATCTAGTCGATTCAATAAAAGCAAATGGCGTCGTCCAGCCAGTCATACTCCGAAACACACCTGAAGGCTATCAACTAATAGCTGGAGAACGGCGATGGCGCGCGTCAAAAATTGCTGAATTAGAAACAATACCAGCAATTGTTAGAGATGCAAATGAATCAGAAATGAGAGAGATAGCCCTTGTAGAAAATATTCACAGAAGCGACCTTAACCCCATCGAAAGAGCCGTAGCGTACAAAGAATATATAGAACAGTTCAACCTAACACAATCTGAGGCAGCCAAAAAATTAGGAGATAGCAGACCTGTAGTCGCAAACTTCATTAGATTATTAGATTTACCCAGCGAAATACAATCAATGCTGGTAAATAACGAAATAACTATGGGGCATGCAAGGGCAATCCTGTCAGTACCAAACGATGACCTGAGAAAGAAGTTGGCGAATATGGCTCTCGCTGGACGGCTCAGCGTTAGAGAGGTTGAAAGGCTTGCCAAGAAAAGCCTGCTGGGAAACACCGTAGCTGCAAGGTCGGTACAGGGTAAAGCGCCGCATATTTTAGATTTAGAATCCAAACTACGAGATGAATTAGGTACAAAAGTCCAGATCAAAACACAAAAGGGCGGCAAAAAAGGGAAAATAATAGTGGAGTTCTTCTCTCTTGACGAATTTGATCGATTGACAGAAAAAATGGGAGTGCCTATAAAGGCTTGCAACTAAAGAACTTATGAAAAGCTCTCATCAAAAAAAGATAAAACTTACAGTTACACAAGTAAAATGCGATCAACTTTACGAAAGAATGTTACATAATCGCATATTTGAAGAGGACCTTGAAGAATCCTTCACACACTCAGGTGGCCCTGGTGGACAAAAAGTCAATAAATCTGCAACAGCAGTGTGCATCAAACACAAAATTAGCGGTATGCAGGTAAAGTGTCAAAAAACTAGAAGTCAAGGACTCAACCGTTATTACGCTAGGAAGCAGCTCTGTGAGCTAGTTGAAGGACAAAACAAAGACAAAACCAGTGTCTACTCAAGAGATATTTCAAAAAATCGGAAGCAAAAAAATAGGCGTAAACGTCGCTACCTAAAGAAGTTAAATGAAACAAAAAAGGACTAACATTCGTTAGCCCTTTTTTATACTTATCAGCTCACAACTTTTTCAAAGCTAGTTTCTGTTCTTTTAAGTATCTTTTGGAATTCATCAACAATTTCAACTATCTCCCTGAGTTTCGCTCTACCTTCTTGGCTTGTCTCCAACCCTACAATTTGCACTCCCAAACAAATATTTTTACCATCCGCAGTTTTTGCAACATGCCTAATTTGACCTTCTAGAATCAGGGGTTTTCTTTGAGGCAGTGCCCTAAACTGCAACCCTATGAGTTGACCAAGCTTAAAACTCGGCTTTTTATCACAACTAACGCCAATTTGAAGACCGCCAGCTGATAAATCTACTAGATTGCCTTCCCAAGACTCCCCATTTGGTACAGCAACTAGGCTCTCTTTAAAGCCTCTGTGCCAGAAAGTTGTTTTAACCGTCATATCTTGCGGTATTTGGACACGATAAAAACTACGTTTTTGCATCTTCTCAAGCTTTGCTGGTAAATCTAAAACCAATCTACCTCCGCAGTTAGCATTGGTAGATTGCTCAAAACCAATTACTGTACTCTCACAGATAAACTTACTGTAATCCTGCTTGAATGTCAAACCCACCGGCTGATTTAAATTAATATTGAGGGGTAGGGGCTTTTCCTTATGTAAGATGTCAACATGTATAGCTGAATCACTAGCATAGGTTAAAATCACTTTAGACATATGCCATTTACCACGGGACATATGGCTTAATATGCCTTGAGTCTGCGCACCAATTGCTCTTGAAAACACTTTTACAATTTCTGCATCTCTAATAATATCTGATTTATTCATGTTTAGCCCTCGAATCTATCTTCTGTACTCATTAAAAGTAAAACAACTTAAATATTAGTAAGTTCTTGTTCCGAGCTATACATCGGCAGGTAAGAGAGGCTACTTAATTTACTAAAATGGTCTTATAGAACATAAATATATGCAGTGCAAACTCAAACACACACTCTATGGTGGGGCTAAGGGTTGTTTATGTTGAATTGAAGCTGTGATATAATAATTTTTGCAGACTCTTGCTTTGATATGTCGTGGTATTGGATCCAATCTTGTCGCCGAGTTTTGATATAAACACTTGAATAATCGGCAGAAATCGCATCTGGATTATTCGCAATTATCATATCTAAATTTTTATTAATGAGCTTCTCTTGGGCATTGATCAACAAATCCCTGTCTTCTAAGGCAAAACCAACAATATATTGATCAGTTTTGTTTTTACCAACCCAGGAAAGGATATCAACGGTTGGTTTGAGCTCTAGAGTTAACTTTTGTTGCTTCTTTTTAATCTTAGTGTCGCTGCTTTGAGATGGGGCATAATCCGATACCGCAGCCGCCATAATGAGACAATTGCACCCATCTAGCGACTCTCTAACTGCATGAAACATCTGCTCGCTTGTTTCAACAGAAATAAATTTATCAACATCTGGTTTCTCTATTGCAGTTGGGGCGGAAATTAACGTAACTTCCATTTGGGCATCGATTGCGGCCCTAGCAAGGGCATATCCCATTTTCCCTGTACTAGCGTTAGTGATATATCTTACGGGGTCAATATATTCGCGTGTTCCACCAGCAGTTATTACAATTCTCATTGTAAACTCTTATTTAGTAAGTAGTTGGCAAAGCTCATTAACTATGGTCTCCGGCTCGCTCATACGGCCAACACCGTCTTCACCACAAGCAAGATGACCCTCTTGAGGACCAGTAATCACAACACCAATATCTTTTATTAACTCTATGTTACGCTGCACAAGGGGGTTCGTCCACATTTGCGTGTTCATAGCAGGTGCTATAAGTGTTGGTTTAGCCCAACAACTGCACAATGTGGTACTAAGAAGATCGTCGCATATACCAGAGGCAAATTTGCCAATAATGTTAGCTGTCGCAGGAGCAATAACAATCACATCGCTATCGGTACGTACATCTATATGGGGAATCTTAAACTCTTTAGAGGCACTCCACATACTTGTTAGAACAGGTCTAGATGTAATTGCCTCAAAACTTTTAGCAGAGACTAACTTAGTTGCATTATCTGTCATAACCACCGTAATTTTACAACCAGCCCTTACAAGCTTACTGGCCAAATCCAGAGATTTGTAAGCCGCTATGCCGCCACTAACACCTAGAGTAACGCGTTTGTCTTTTAAAATATGCAGTAAATCACTCATGCTAAGGCTTATTCTTCTCCAAGTTCGAAAGTGATTTTATCTTGAAGAATCTCTTGGACAACAATTTCCATCATGGTTAAGCCTTTAGTATTGTCAATTAATGGGCGGGAACCGTTCATTATTTCCTTCATGCGCTTCTGCATTAGGGCTGAAAGTTTAAATTTACCGCCAACTT
>WGDE01000169.1 GCA_015493385.1 Phycisphaerae bacterium | reverse complement strand
GTTAAAGAACTTCCCTCGAGAACAATCGAAGACATAAGAGCCTTGCCGCGTTCACAAGAGAGGCACATACTAGCAAATTATTATACTGCGTCAACAGTTAAACAGAACTTTCTTGTACTTTTTTAAATATATGCTCTACCAGGCCTATAATAGCCCCATAAAAACAGCCTTTTATTGACTCTGATGCATGTTTCTATAAATCGCATATTGATTTATGGTCAAATAATATAATGTGGCTACCATGGATATTTAACCAAAGAACTAACATCTTAGACATCCACAGAACATAAAAATCTAAATTCCCCCGTTTTTCATAAATCTATCTCAAATTTTCATTCGCATAACTTATATTTTTTCTGTTACACTAAGGTCGATTTACTATAGAATAGCCGCGATATTGAATAAACCTACAACAACTCTAAATTGAAGATGAGGTATCAAGCTTATGCCAAATAGAAACCCAAAATTTGCGAGTCTAAAGTGGCTCATCATACTACTTGTTATAATGCTTAGCATTTCTGCAATATCCGTTGTCAGTATTTTCAAACTCAAAAGTAAAGCAACGACAGAGTTATGCAAATACAAGTCTGAAGAGAGTATCCATATATACAACAGCTTCTTTACGCCTATCACTAGCAGTTTATCAACAATAAAAGAATGGGGAGAAACAGGAGTATTAGACCCTTCAGATGCAAAAAAAACAAACTCCCTGCTCGCGCCTATCATGAAATATGTTGTTCCGCGAAGCTATAGCATTGTAATGGCAGATGGTTCTGGTAAGTACTATGGGTTGACTAAAGCTGCCAACGGCTCGAATAAATTAATTAAAACTACAAGAGCAGACAGCTATGACCCAAGAAAGACACCCTGGTTCATAAAAGCATATAAGGAAAAGAACACGTCCAAGTCATACTGGTCTGGAGTGTACGAATTTTCTCTCGACGGCAAGCCTGCAGTAGCAGCATCTTCTTACTTTGAATGCGCTGCAAACGGCAAAGGCTACGTTGTTGCAATACAGCTCTTACATGACAGTTTTTACAAAGCAATGAAGAATATAATAGCTACAAAACATAGCCTAGTATTCCTTGTAGATAAAAACCGCGTTATAGAGTTCATACGCCATGGCAATAATTTTGTAGCAGCCAATATGAATAGAGGGATATCTTCAAAGGCTATACTGCTATGGCGAAAGGGAAATGGAGAACCGGTAACTTTTGAATATGCAGGACAAAGATGGGTCGCTCATTTACAAAACCTAGGCAATGCCAGTTCTAAAATCCAGATGCTATCAGTAATGAACGAATTTGACTTGATGATGGAATCTCGATGGCTTTGGATATACTTCGCTCTAGGAACCATTGCAAATATAGCTATTCTGATTGCGGTTACAGTTTTGACCATAAGGCTATACAAAAACCATACTCTCAGACAACGCAGCCTCTCTGGACATATAGAAGACTCTCAGGACGAGTTGCTAGAAGCAATCGAGTTAGGCGAGAGCGATAGATTAGAATTCAAATCAACATTGCGCTGGCATATTAAAGCAAATAAACCTATGAAAGAGATTGAACTATCTGCGTTAAAAACAATCGTCGCCTATATGAACACAGACGGCGGAACATTGTTGATCGGTGTAGAGGACGACGGAAGTATACTTGGAATAGACACCGATAATTTTGCAAATAACGACAAGTTCCTATTGCACTTTAACAACCTTATCAAGCAACATATCGGACTGATATTCTCTCAATATATACATTTCGCAATAAAGGAGATGGAAGATGGAAAAAGCATACTTGTTGTAGATTGTATAAGGTCTAGCTACCCTGCATTCTTAAAGGTAGATAACAACGACGACTTCTATATACGAGTTGGCCCTGGAAGTAGAAAGCTATCTACAAGCAAGGCGATAGAGTACATAAATAGCAAAGAATACAAAAGACGCAACAACCCTCTACTACGTTGGCTAAATGGAAGCAAGATAGCAACCGACACACAATAATTGCTAGTAGCCTCAAAAGCGATTTAGATGCGTTTTTTTAGCGAAACGGCTACTCTTTCTCGATAAGTGTATTCAATTTAACCAATGCGTCACGTTTTATTTGACGAATACGCTCGCGAGTCAAGCCAAGTTCGTTGCTTATATCTTTAATTGATAGCATGCTGCAACCCTGTAAACCAAAACTCATCTTGAGGATGGTGGCTTCTCTGTGGTCGATACTATCAAGCAGTGAGACCGCCTTTTCAAGTTCCTCTGAATTAGCCAATGGTTCATCTGGCAAGCTAGTATCCCTATCTGGGATAATATTGTCTAGCCCTCCAACACTGTCTTCATCGAGTGAATCTCCGCGAAATCCTGCATCAATAGTTGCAACTAAGTTGGCTACCGCATTGGCTTTTTTCATTTTCAAGCCCATCTTCTCTGCCATCTCTTGGATTTCAACAGGCCTTCCCAAATCAGCTTCAAGCTTCCTAGCAGTGTAGCGCCATTGATTGACAAGCTCTACCATATACGATGGTATATGCAACTGCTGAGTATCTGTTAATAATGCAATTTTAATGCTTTGCTTGATCCACCAAGATGCGTATGTACTAAAACGCACCTCATGTTCGGGGTCAAACATATCTACTGCACGTAGAAGTCCGACATTCCCTTCTTCGATTAAATCTGCCAAACTAAGGCCTCGGCCTCTGAATTTCTTTGCAATACTAACAACTAAGCGTAAGTTACTTCTTATCATTTTATCGCGAGCTATTGGGTCATTATCCTCAATAATCCTGTTGGAAAGTTCCTTCTCCTGCTCCCAATCTAAAAGAGCTGAGCCATCTATTGATTTTAAGTAATGTCTAATTGTCGAATCAAAGCTCATCGTATTCCCCGATATAAGAGTGTCACCTTATAACCATTTTAAACGTCGTAAAAAAAACAACCCCAAGGTACTATCGTCTATATATGCAAGAGAATTAACTCGAAACACTACTGAATACAAACAATGATATCGCCACCAGATCTATGGTTTTACTATAAAAAAAGTATGCGCATAAAAAAAGAGCCGACTGCAATGTAGCAATCGGCCCTTAAAAATCTAACTACAAAAATCAGTCTTCTTTATCGCCAATCATACCTGGATCGATAAGAAGCCCGCCTTCTAGACCTCCACGGCGTTCACTAGATGAATCACTAGATGATTCCGCTGGAGTATCTGTAGCCTCAGATGCTGCGGCATCTTCAGCTGCCCACTGAACGCGACGCAAGCTTAGACCAATTTTACGTGAATCTGTATCAACACGTAGAATCTTAACCTCTAGCTCTTCACCAAGCTTGACAACATCTTGCGGCTTCTCAATCTTGTGATCGGCAAGCTCTGAGATGTGAAGAAGTCCTTCAAGACCATCTTCTAGCTCAACAAAGACACCAAAGTTTGTAATCTTTGTAACGTTACCTTTTATCACTTGGCCTGGCAAGTATGTCTCAGGGATTGCGCGAATCCAAGGGTCTTCGGTAAGCTGCTTAACTCCGAGTGAAACCCTCTGTTTGCTCTCATCGACTTCTAGAACAACACATTGAAGCTGCTGTCCCTTTTCGATTGCCTCACTTGGATGATTAAACTTCTTTGTCCAACTCAGGTCTGAGATGTGGATTAGACCATCAATACCTGGCTCAATAGAAGCAAACGCTCCGTAGTTTGTTAGGCTTGTAATAGTCGCAGTCACAACTGTACCAGCTGGATATTTCTGTGCCGCAACTGACCAAGGATTCATCTCAAGCTGCTTGATACCTAAAGAAATCTCCTGCTTGTCTTTGTTTACTTCAAGAACTACTGCCTCAACTTCATCGCCAAGGTGGAACATGTCGCCAGGGTGAACGATTCTCTTTGTCCAGCTCATCTCTGAGATGTGAACAAGTCCTTCGATGCCCTCTTCAAGACGCACAAAGATACCATAGTTCATTATGTTAACTACGCTACCTTTAATCTTAGCGTTGACTGGGTAACGAGCTGCAACATTCTCCCATGGACTCTCTTGCTTTTGCTTGAGACCAAGAGAAATTTTCTCATGCTCTTTATCGACACCGATAACAACACATTCGATTTCTTGATCGAGCTCAACAACCTCAGATGGATGAGAAATCCTGCCCCAACTAAGATCAGAAATATGAAGAAGACCGTCAAGACCGCCAAGGTCAACAAATACACCAAAGTCTGCAATATTCTTGACAACACCTTTGCGCAGTTGACCAACTTCGATATCTGAGATAATCTTCTCTTTGCTGCTCTGGCGTTCTTCTTCGATTAGTTTACGACGTGACACAACAATATTTCTATTCTCTGTATCAATCTTCAAGATTTTACACTCAATATCTTGACCGATAAATCTGCTTATATCACCAGGCTTGCGAATATCAACCTGTGAAGCAGGAAGGAATACCGGAACTCCAATGTCGACAAGTAGGCCACCTTTGATTCGGCGAGTAACTTTACCATTAACAACATCGCCTTCTTTAGATTCGGAGATAATCTTCTCCCAGCCTCTAATTCTATCCGCTTTGCGTTTGCTAAGTAGAATCATTCCACCTTCAGCGTCCATATCCTCAAGCAGAACTTCGAGCTCTTTACCAGCAACGATTTCTTCTGGATCATCAAACTCACTAACATCGACAACACCTTCGCTTTTGAGACCAATCTCAACGATAACGTCGCTACCAATGCGCTCTACAATTTTACCAGTAAGAATCTTTCCTGGGACTAACGCTTCAACCTTCGCCTCAAGAACACCTTCTAGCATTTTTTCGTGCTCATCGGTAAAAAATGTTTCTAACTGTGCAGAAATCTCATCTTTAGAGATTCCCCATTTGCCGTAAATATTAAAATCAACCATAAAACTATAATTCTCCCACGGAGTTTTTTAAACATTATTAAACCATCTACGCCCCGCGTTTTACGTAAACAGCTCCCCTGCACGACCGCCGCACAGGTTAAGGGTTAACATTTGTGCACCTCTAACAATTTATTTTACAGACAAATAAACCTTTTTATCGCTGGATTACGTCATACAACAAAAATTCTACTTGTCTACTAAAAAACAATCACTAGAACTGCACTTATTCCCAGCTGACCACCGCAGCCAGCATACCTTACTTTATAACTTCTCGAGTTCTTCAACAAACTCACGAATCACCCAATCTGGTGTCGAGGCTCCGGCTGTTACGCCCGCCACACTCATACCAGAAACCATCTTCTCGTCTAGCTCGTCCTTATTCTGAAGATGGAACGTGTTATTATTGTACTTTTTGCACAATTCTGCAAGCTTTTTTGTGTTGGCGCTGTGTTTTCCTCCAAGCACAAACATCACATCAACATCCCTGCAGAGCTCGGCAGCTGATTCTTGGCGTTTAATTGCCTCGCCACATAACGTATTTACCACCTTAATCTCACCAAAACCATGCTGCATTATAGCTGATACCATATTGCCAAAATGTTGTGGCGATTGAGTTGTCTGGCAAATAACGCCTAACTTCTTATTATATCTAATCTTAGACAGTTCTTCAATCCCGTCAACAACAATGGCATAATCCGTACTTCCACGTATAGCCTGCACTTCTGGATGCCCGTGGTCACCGACAATAACAACCTGATAGCCGTCTGACTCAAGCTCATTTGCGATATTTTGGACCCGCTTAACAAGAACACAGGTAGCATCAGTAATGTCTAAACCGCGATCTTTTATTTCATTTATTTGCTTTCTTGTCGCTCCATGAGAACGTATTAATATTCTGCCACTCTCAATTTCATCAATGCTATCAACAGTTTCCAAACCTTTCTTTGCAAGCTTCTCCACAACATCTGCATTGTGAATGATCGGGCCAAAGCTATAAAAACCACCATTTTCCTCTAGTGTCTGCTCCGCCAAACTTATCGCTCGGCGAACACCCAAACAAAACCCACATTTATCTGCTACAACAACCTTCATATTTCGTTCTTCTTTTTAGATACTATTCTTTTTTACTCTTAAGCCTCAACTATATCGTAGATTAATCTGTATATACAAACTTCTCACGACCAGACTTTTCTCTTAGCTTCGCCTGCATCGATCGCATCTTGTCCGTTAAAATCCTAGCAAAGCCCTCCTCTCCTGCCTCTTTGATTTCTTGCGGAGAATAATATCTACCCAACATGACATTTACTTCTCCACGTTTTGGATATTTTTGACCTTTTGGCCATAGCTCATACATTCCATCAATAACCATCGGCACAACACCGGCATTGCCACGGCGGGTTAAAAGTCCAAAGCCCGGTTTGATTTTAGCAATCTTTCCATCCAACGTTCTAGTGCCCTCTGGATAAAGACAGACTCCGCTACCTTCTTTAAGTCTAGAAACGACAGCCTTCATCGCAACAATATCTGACTCACCTCTGCGCACAGCAATAGCATTTAAAGATTTCATCAAGACTCCTAAAGCTTTCGCATCAAATAAAGTATCTCTTGCCATAAAAGTCAATCTCCTCTTACTTGCAATTGCACAAAGGATTGGATCGAGAAAACTTTGATGGTTACTCAACAGCAAAAATGCCCCATCCTCTGGAATATTCTCGCAACCCTCAAACTTAAGGCGCCAGAAGAGGTGTCCGCCTACTACGACAATGAATCGAACAAATGAATACCAAATAGCTTTTAGCCACTTTATCAATTTCTATTCCCTTACAATCTGCAAAATAACACTAACAACATCTTCAATACTCATAGCACTTGTATCAATCTCTATTGCATCATCTGCCTTCTTTAGCGAACCAACCTCTCTATTCTCATCAGAGAAATCTCGTGCAATAATTGCATCCTTAATTTCCTGAAGATCGCATTTTTCGCCCCTAGCTTGGAGTTCCTTAAAACGGCGAATAGCTCGCTGGTCTACATCCGCATTGAGATATATCTTAACCTGCGCATCAGGAAACACCACGGTGCCTTGGTCGCGTCCCTCGGTTACAATACTTCCCTGTTCTTTGGCGAATTGCCTTTGCAATTCAACAAGACTAGCGCGAAGCAATGGTGATGAGGCAATAAAACGAACATTGGCTGTTACCCGCTGCGATCGAATCAAATCGCTACAATCAACTCCATTTATTTCAACCAAAGTTGTATCATCTTTAGGTATAAATTTTAGCTCAGTCTTATCAAAGAGTTCTTTAATCTTGGCAGAATCTTCTAAATCTAAACCCTCGTTCATCGCAATAAGAGTTAGAGCACGATACATCGCTCCAGTGTCAAGAAAGCTTAATCCAAGCTCTTTTGCAACCAATTTTGATATCGTACTCTTGCCGCTACCAGCTGGTCCGTCAATCGTTATTATACCCATACAGTATTACACCTTCGATACATCAACTTTAATATTGACAATACTTGTGTCATCTAATTGAGGCGCAAGCCCCACAAAACGGCGGCGATATCGCAATAGATTCTTAACCATTCTCTCTGCAGACCAATTATCATATTTTGCTAAAACGTCTAGCATATTATCAAGCCCCCATAATTTTCCGTCAAAATTTACCGCATCAATCAACCCGTCAGTATATAAGACAAAAGAATCTCCATCTTGGAGCTTGATAGACGTAACAGTATAGCTAGCGTCTCTATCAATACCCAACACTAGACCGCCTTGGTCGAGCTCTTGGATGCTACCTTTACTCAATTTGATAGCTGGTTCGTGACCACAACTGCAATATGTCATCGTCATTGCCTTAACATCTATCATGGCGATAAACATTGTGATAAACTCACCATCACGACAATCCTTACAGGCCTTTTCGTTAAGACTTCTAACAATATCACTAAGACAGAGCTCGCTACAATTATTACTACCTTTACAGTCAACCTGCTTCACATATGCCCTTAGACCACCACTAAACATCGCCATCATAATTGCCGCAGGAATGCCCTTACCAATAACATCAGCAATGGCCACTACAAAAGTATGCTCATTAACTTTAATGAAGTCATATAAATCACCACCAACATTGAAGCAAGGTCTATAGGTAGCGTAAATATCAAATCTTGGGACTTTGGGGGCCCTTTTGGGCAACATCCTACGTTGAATAACTCCTGCAAGGCGCATCTGCTCCTTCATATGAGCCCCCTCGATAGCCTCACTGTATAGACGCGCATTTATTATTGCAACCGCACATTGCGATGCCACCATCCTAGCGAGTGCAACCTCATTATCACTAAACCGCTTGACTTTTGGACTGTATAATCTCAGAACTCCGATAGGCTTTTCTTTGTACATCATTGCTACGGTAAGCTGACTAGCAATACCCTCGCGAGCGGCCGCTAGTGGATATTTCACTCGAGAGTCTTTTCTCATATCATTGACAACTACGGCACCACCCTCAAAAGCCTCTTTAATAACAGGGTCGTCTTTACTAACATCACCCTTGTTTTTATACAATTCGCTCAAGCCATAGGTAGAGCTAATCTTAAGTTCATTAGTTGACTCGTCTAATAACCTTATAGAACAGGCGCGAACCTTGATTATATTAACTGCTATTTCGGCAAGCCTATCGAGCACCTCTTCAAGAGACAGCGCACCGGCCACCATAGTGGTAATGTCATATATATCATGTGAAATATTTTTTTTTCTTAACAACGCCACAAAACACCAACTTTACTCTATAGACAAGGATTTCTTAACTGATAGGTAGCGACCCTATTCTTTCTATTAACCATTTCTCATGGGATTATAAACTGATTTATAAAAGAATTACACGCTAAACGATTAGTTTTAACATCTTTTTTTATCATAAATCATTTAGGACGCACAAAGGCGTGTTGTTGAAATAGGAAAATTAGCTAATTTGTCAAAAAAAAATATTCTCACCCCGATAGCCTCTACCTCCATATTATTGGACTCGCCACAACTGTAAAACCATCACAAACAACATAACATCATTTTAAATCAAGACTTACATTCAAACTTACACAAAGATTCGCCACCGACCCATTTTGCCCATTTTAACATTTTTATTAACGAAAAAACTCCGACTGCTCCGAAAACTATCTTAGCAAAAGCACCATAGATTACCCAGCTTAACAATTGGCACGGGAATCGATAATATTTTAGCAGGAGACGTTTAAATGATTAAAGAAAACACACTAGAAAGATACATGGAATCGCTACTTGAGGGTAATCGTAATGGATGTAGAAAAGTAGTCGAAGAAACTCTCCAGTGCGGTATACCTGCCAATCAGGTATATATGGATTTAATCTGGCCTATAATGATTGAAGTAGACATTCTGTACAGAAACGACAAGATTGACTCCGCTCAGGAATCAATGGCTACACGCATCAATAGGACATTGATTGATCAACTGCAAAATAAATTACCTCGCAGAGATTCACGCCAACGCAAGGTCGTTGTGTGCTGTTCTTCAAATGAACATGGAGAACTTGGAGGTCAGATGATTGCGGATTTATTTGAAAGCGATGGCTGGGAGGTAAGATTCCTAGGAAGTAGTGTCAATAATGACGATATACTAACATTCGTTCATAATTTTACCCCAGATATCCTTCTAGCCTATGGTACAACACCGCAAGAGGCTCCAGATATCAGAAGACTGATAGACACCATCAAAGCTGTAAACGCATTTCCTGAGATGAAGATAATGCTCTCTGGAGGTATTTTCAATAGAGCCGAAGGGCTCTGGGAAGAGATTGGTGCCGATTTGTACGCATCAACAGCAGAAGAGGCAATCAAGGTAGCATCAATGAGTGAAGACGAAGCGTATACTCCAACACGCACAATAAATAGAAGGAAACATACAAAGAAGGCAAAAACACTGCCTGCAAAGCTATTGGCAGACATTTCTAAATAAAGAGGAACTCTAAAAATCGACCCCTTAGCTAGCCTTCGATAATTAGCTAAGCCTAGCAATCAAGAACTAACTTATAGCTCCCGTACAATTGAGTGCGGGAGTATTTTGTTGCAGCTGTTAGTATTATGGAAAAACACGCAAAATATTTGTAATAATAGTAATTTGCGACTATAATTCTGGCTACTTTTTAGGACTGTGAAATTTGATTCAGAATAGGGTAAGGCATGCAGATAACAGATATACTTGAACAAAGTTGCATTATTGCTCCACTTGAGAGCACATGCAAAGAGGATGCAATCACACAACTTATTGACGTATTAGCGAATAATAACTTATTAAAAGATAGAGACGTCGTATTTGATTCTGTTATGCAACGTGAAAAAACACGTAGCACTGGTATAGGAAATGGCCTTGCAATCCCGCACGGTAAAAGTAACGGAGTTTCCAAACTCGCAATGAGTCTGGGGATTTTGAAGAATGAGATTGAATTTGACGCTATAGATGCAAAGCCTGTCAAAACAATTGTCCTTCTAGCATCACCATCGTCTCAGACCGGACCGCATATTCAGGCCTTAGCAGCTATCAGTACTATCATGATAGACAATGAGTTCAAAACAATGCTTGAGAATGCAAAGAGCCCAGAAGAGGCATTTGACCTCATCAAAAAGAAAGAAGCAAAATAAAGCTCTAATAAATACTGTTGATAAAACCAAAGGGAACATCTAATCTCATACTAGTTTGGAGATGTTAAATGCCAGCGATAAATCTCAAAGATTACATAAGAGATATACCAGATTTCCCAAAGCCTGGCATACTTTTCAGGGACATATCGCCGCTATTAGAAAATAGCGATGCATTCAATGAAGCGATTAAACTATTAGCAAGTCAATTTAGCGATATTAAGATAGATTCAATTGCCGCGGTGGAAGCTAGAGGATTCATATTTGGCGCTGCCGTTGCTATGCGTATGGGGATAAGCTTTGTACCTATCCGCAAAGCAGGAAAACTGCCATACAAAACTAATAAAATCAGCTACGACCTCGAATATGGCCAAGATACCCTTGAAGTCCATCAAGATGCTTTTGAGAATAACAAAAATGTTTTAATCATTGATGATCTTCTAGCAACAGGTGGAACTCTTGGTGCTGCCTGCGCGTTAGTTGAAAAGTCGGGGGCAACAATTGTTGGTATCTCTTGTCTAATAGAATTGAAAGATTTAGAAGGTAGAGCACAACTTGCCAACTACGATTTCCGCTCAATCATAAAATACTAAGAGGCGTTTAAGAGCATGAAAAGTCTTACAGTTCAAATACCACTTATCGAAAGCAGTAGCTACGATATTAAAATCAAGGCTGGCCTGCTAAAAGACCTCCCAAAAATCATAGAAGATAAACTCGGCGTATGTAGCAAGATGATAGTCACAGATAGCAATGTCAAGAATAGTGGCCATATTGATTCTCTTAGTTTATGCGGAGAAGTGTTTGTTATAGACCCTCCGGGGGAATGTAACAAATATATGCACACCGTTGTTGAGATATTAGAACAGATGGAGCAAAAAACTATGGGCAGGGACTCTGCAATCATAGCGGTTGGCGGTGGCACAGTCGGTGACATGGCAGGATTTGCAGCCTCGATATTTAAACGAGGCGTACCGATAATTCATGTTCCAACCACAACGGTCTCACAGGCAGACTCTAGCATTGGCGGAAAGACTGGCGTAGACTCTTCAATTAGCAAAAATGCATACGGCGCATTCTGGCATCCTGCGGCGGTCTTTATCGATGTAGAAACACTCAAAACACTGGACCAAAGACAGTTTAACGCAGGTCTTGTTGAATCTATTAAGCATGCGTTAATCTCTGACCTCACATATTTCGAATACCTAGAAGATAATATTGATACTATACTCAACCGAGACAACGCTACATTAGAAGAGGTTGCTCTGTTTAATTCTAAGGTAAAATCAAGTATTGTGAGTATTGACCCAAAAGAGAAAAATCAGAGAAGAATCTTAAATTACGGACACACAATCGGTCATGCAATCGAGTCTGCTAGCAATTTCGAATTGCTACATGGCGAAGCTGTGGCAATTGGAATAATGGGGGCTTCTATAATTGAAATAGAACTCGGCATTGGAAATATCCAACGCTTAGAGAGGGTGAAAAAACTTTTAAATAAACTCTCCATACCCCTTAAAATCCCCGCAAATATAACTAAAGAGCAAATATACAGTCTTCTATCAAGAGATAAGAAAAGCGTCAATGGTTGGCCAAAATTTGCACTTATTGAAGATATTGCCAAGGTACACATAGACGCTGATAATCAATGGGCACACAGAGTAGACCCTAGTGTTGCAGGGATTGCTATTGATCAATTGATGGGGTAAGCTGTTAGTTCGACAATTTAGCTTAGACAACCTGGCAAAGCTCTGTGGCATTTATGAAATACAGCCAACCGCCTTTAATCGTTTTCTTGAGAATTTTTTTCGCTCCATCACAATAAAGCTCAAGTTGCTTTTGATATTTCTGAGATATTTCTGAGATATCGCCAGAGACTCTATCAGTTTTAAAGTCTACAACATAGATGTACTCATCTGTTTCTATAAGCATATCTATAATACCTTGAACTATCAAACCATCAACATCCATTGTGAATGGCCACTCTCGATAGACTCTAGCCCCAGACAATGCTAGC
The DNA here is from genome assembly GCA_015493385.1 of Phycisphaerae bacterium. Classification (GTDB taxonomy): domain Bacteria; phylum Planctomycetota; class Phycisphaerae; order Sedimentisphaerales; family Sedimentisphaeraceae; genus S145-28. The sequence goes on along the minus strand of WGDE01000169.1, from coordinate 8,998 downwards.
GACCCAATACTGCTTGAGAAAAACTTGACCACGGAATCGACATCAATATGTTTTGCAAGTTTCGCATCTACTAGTGAATTCTCCACTATGGAATCAATGGTTCTATTTACTGATTGAACAGAAACATCTTGAGATAAATCTAGAGATTGAATCAACAAGTGAGTGGCAGTACCAATCTCTATATTAGAAACTTTAGTATCACTTTCGCCACTACAATAGCTAGGCTTTCTGCTAAAAGCATCTGAGAAATCTTGTTCGATATACTCATCGCTTCTATGGGTCAATTCTGACACGCTTGTCTTTGTAGGCTTATCGACATCTGATTGGTACTCATATTCCCAGTTGAGTTCTTTAAGCAATTTATCAAAATCTTGAGGCGCAGCAGTATCAATATCGACAATCTCTGTAGCTTGTTTGTCATAGTCTTGGACAGTTCTATCTCCTGCGAGAATCTCATTAATATTGCTGTGACTGTGAATAATAATCTTCAAGCCATCAACAACAAATTCTTTATCCTCAGCTAGAGATTCTATTTGAGCTAAAGAGATCTGCGAGGATATTGCATTGATTATCCAATCAAAGTAGGAATTGCTCTCTAGAGTCTTCCAAGCAGGGACTCTATCGCAACCTAACATAGCCGCTGAAAGTATCTTTTGAGGCAACTTTTCTAAGTCACCTCCATGGCCAACCATGATGAGTCTCTCACGAGCACGAGTAAGAGCTACGTAAAGAACTCGCAACTCTTCATGATACATCTGCAGTCTTTTCTCATTTGCAATAACCTGATGGCACAAGCTAGGAAGTTTCACTCCTTCACTTTTCTTAAAGACCTGTAATCCCGGTCCATACAAATCGCTACTGAGACAATCTCCATAAGAATCTTGATTATTAAATTTTCTCTCAATGCCAGCAAGAAATACCACAGGGAACTCAAGCCCCTTGCTCTTGTGAATACTAAAGATTCTAACTCCTTGCGCAATGTCAGATTCTGGTTCTGCTTCATTCCAATCATTATCACCATCAAGTAGCTTTTCAATAAATTCAATAAACCGTCCAAGAGAAACACTATTACCACAACTAACGAACCCTTCAAATTGCATTGCCCTCTCGTGAAGCTTTATCAGGTTAGCTCTTCTTCGATCACCGTTTGGAAGCGCTAATACTCCAGAGAGATATCCGCTATCTCTTAGCATTGACCATATTGATTCGGCTAGTGTTTTCTCTCTTAAGTCTTTGCGCCATTTGTCAAGAGTATTGAATGACGCGACGAGTTTTTCTTTAAGCGAGTCTTCTACTTCAGTCATATATTTATTTGCAGACTCAAAGAAATCCTCTCGTGAGTTAGGGTTGTTTAATCGTATGAGAGTTAATTCGTCCGCCGTGAAGTCAAAGAACGGACTGCGCAGTAGAGCAACAAGATCTATATCTCTTCGTGGGTTATCAAGCACCCTAAGAAGACTCAAACAGTCTGATATTTCTATCGAATCAAAATAACCTCCTGATACTGCCGTGCTAACTGGAATATCGAAACTGCGCAGCATCTTAGCAAGCTCTGAAGCCTTTTGCCCAAGCGATCTCATAAGTATGACAATGTCACCATAACCAACATCTCTAGGCAATCCACTCTCTCTATCTGTTATTGTAAATTCAGATTCTCCGTTCTCACCTTTCACCATAGCCTTTATTCTAGAAGCAATCAAAGCCCCTTGCATCTCTATATTCAAAAGTAAGCTATTATCTAAAAGCTCATCACTCCCACAGACTATATGAAACTCTGAAGCAAATTGTCCGCTGGGGATTGCTGGGTAGCCTGCCCCCCCAATAAGAGCGGACTCTTCGTCGTAATCTACCCCCCCAAACTCCTTAACCATGAGCCTCTCAAAGATACTATTAACAACATCTATGACTTCTTTGCGTGAGCGGAAATTCTTATTTAGAATTATCTTTTTCTCCTCACCTAATACATCTTCTAGAGATGCACTGTCTAGATGTTTCAGAAAAATCTCCGGCCTTGCTTGACGCCATGAATATATACTTTGTTTGACATCGCCAACAACAAATAGATTCTCTGAGCTACTTACTGCACGTACTATACTGTCTTGAAGCTGATTTACATCTTGGTACTCATCAACAAAAATACTCTTGTATTTTTCTCTGAGAATTTTTGCAACATCGCTCAAAGTCTTTCCATTTTTGCCAAGGAGTAATCTAAGGGCATAATGTTCTAAATCAGAGAAATCTAAACAATTAAGTTCCTGTTTGCGTTGAGAATATGCAATTTCAAATCTCTCTAATAAATCTAGTAGAGTTCTTCTATCTCTAACTTCTTGAGGAGCAACTAACGTATCGTATTTATCGTTAATCACTGCAAGAGATTGAAACTTCTTAATACTAGCAGAAATCTCATTTGCCATTTTTTTTACTCTACCAAAATCTTCTTTATCAACGCTACGAGGTTTTTTAGGAAACTTAAAATCTAATTCTATAAAACTTGTGAGAATTAACCCAAACTTATCGATATCTCTAGACTCTAAAGCAATTTTCAAATACTCTAACGTTTCAAAAAGGATTGATAGGCTTTCTGAAAGAAAAGAATCTAGTGACTCGCAATCTAAGCGTTGCACAACTTGTAGTTTCTCAAGGCTAGCATTAATGTCTGTTAGAATATGAACAAGCTGCATTTCTTTTGCATCTACATTTTCTTCTCTGCGGCAACGCTCGAACCATTCTCGTTTATCGACTACTCCGCAAAGAGTGTAACTCAAATCTAGTATCTTTCCAATGAAACCTCTATTGAGACTTGTCACATCTCTTCGATAAAGTAGATTGGATAAATCACTCCTAATATCAGTATCAGCCCATGCCCTCTCAATAACATCTTCGAGAACCTCAGATCTTATCAACGCTTGCTCATCTGTATCTAACAACACAAATGATGGGTCAAGGTCTATGCTGTGAAAGTGCTCAGTAATAATCTTTTTACAAAAAGAATGTATCGTACAAATATCTGCAGCATCGATCTGCAACAATTGTTTATATATTCTAGGGTCGCGTTTTTTTACATACTCATCTCTAAGAACTTCAGAAATTCTAGTGCGCATCTCATCTGCTGCTGCCTGAGTAAACGTTAGGACAAGTATCTCATCTATATCTACGGGATTGAGTGTGTCTAATAGGATTTCCACACATCTGCGCGCTAGAACAGCGGTCTTGCCTGTTCCGGCAGAGGCCGAGACAATAACATCCCCACGTGACTTGATGGCATCAGACTGCTGCTTTGTCCATTTAATATCATTGCTCATCTTGACCAGCCTCCAGCCGTTCGATGACGCCTCTCTTGTTCAGTTTAGCCAAATCATTATAATTGTCAATATCAACATCAAACCTACAAAGACTCTTAAAATCACAGAACTCACAAGAACTCTTTCTTGCCAGTCTGTAAGGGTTAACCCTTATATTTCCACTGATTAGCTCTGATCCAAGCGAGAGCAACTTAGACTTTATGTGTTTTATTAACGAGTTAAAAACATGAGACTTTAGGATGCAACCTTCATGAGAGTATGCATAGGCTTGAAGCTTCTCTGTATATCGGAAGTCGTAATAAAGACTCGATTTGTTTGGCGTGTTGTCAATGTCCAATGCATATTCACCGTCTAAGACTCCACTCGACTTATGCGGAAATTTGCCCGTCGCTTTACCTAGGTTCGCAATATCGCCCTTTTCTACTGCAATTTCAACGGGAACAAAGAAGCCTCCAATAGGCTTAACTCTTTTACCGTTAACTTCCATATTGTCAAGTGCGATAAGATAGACAATAAGTTGCATATCTAGACCATAAAAAAGTTTTGCCCAATTTAGCTTCTTAGCTCTTCTTTTATAATCAAATACAATTGCTTTGTACTCTTGTCCAGAGTCTAATAGATCTAGCCTATCAATAACACCGCACAACTTTAATTTCCGAGAAGAATCTACTTCAATAACACATTCTCCAAGGATCGCATCTTTATCCCCAAATTTCAACTCGGCGCCGTAGAGTTCGAAATTACCAGCCTTTGACATCTGCGAGAGAGCCTTTGTGCAAATATTTAATGTTTCTATTGCAGAGTCGATAACAAAAGAATTATGAAGGCTATCTTGACTATATTTTTGTAAAGAAGCACTCTCATTAATTGCTAAGTCTACCGCCTTTTTAGTAAGACGCTTGAGCTCTTCGCTCTCAACACTACCGAAATCCAAATCTTGCTCTAGCAACTCTTTTGAGAGAATCTCTAAGACCCTATGATAAAAATTACCAACATCAATAGGATCAAGCTTGAGTTTCTTTCGTTGACTAAGCCTTAGAGTGTAGCTCGCAAAATGTTTGAATGGACATGCTGCGAAGTTACTAATCCGACTCACCGAACACATGAGTGATTCAGAGTATACCCTATGCGCAATCTCAGGGGCAAGAGTTGGATTATTCTTATAACTGAGCGATTTCTCAATTCCAGACACTAGCTCTCTAAGATTAATGTTTTCTTTCATCATCTCAAATATATCAGATAAATACGCCTTCTTATCTTTAGAAATCTCCGTATTATTATCACTTAGTAGACTGCAAAACAAATCACTCAATTGATAATTGTTGTACACATCATATATTTCTTTGACCTGCGACGTTATATCTTCAATCTCTATAGGTGGTTCAAATAACCCAATCAACTCCTTGACAAATGGCGAGACTTGATTAGCTACACCTTTAGAGTTTTCTCTTGGCATTGTAATATACAAACTCTCGCTACTTCTTGTATAGGCAATATACGCGAGATACTCTCTATCAAGAAGTTTCTGGACACTTTGGGCGGAAAGTTCTAAATTCAAAGATGAGGCTATCAGCCTATCTTTGTCTCCTAGCAAACTGTTCTGAGATACAGAAATAGGGAACTGTGTATTTGTAGCACCAAGTAAGAACATAGTAGTAATTTTAGGATGCCTACTACGTTCGACAGAACCGACTGTAACCTGATCTTGCTTGGGAGGAACAAAAGAGAGCTCAATATCAGAAATCATGTCGCTAAATATCCAAGCATACTCGCTCGCGATAGATACATCTTCACCAAATATCGAGTTCATCTCATCTAGGATATCAATTATTTTCGAAAAGAGCTGCGCATACTCTCTAGCAACATCTTCTCGCCCCTCATTGATTAAATCTTCACTTATAGCAGTTAATTTTTCTGAGATAGATAGCGACTCCATAAATTCAAAGACAACTCTTGAAAACTCATATGCAGTAAGCTTTGCGTTGCCAGCCTCAAATTTATCACGCATAGCTAATAGTTGAGAAAGAGATTCTCTACGCAACCGCTCAATCTTTTTAAGATAATCAGAATTGCCGTACATAGATCCGGTTAGAACAGATGAGCCAATCCAATCTCTTTGTTGAAAACCATACTCAAGAGCAAAGTTCTCTAGCATTGTCCAATCTTTTTCTTCGAGTGGGCTCAGGGATGTCTTGAAATAATTACTCACCTCATGATTTGTAACCTCCCCGCAAGACATTGTCATTGCAGAACAGAGTAACTCAACAAGTATGTTATGGCTCATTGATTTTCTTTGATCAATAAAGAACGGAATTTTAGATTCACTAAATGAAGTATTAATATAGCTACTGTAAGTGTCAATATCAGGAACAATTACGGCAATATCTCTATATCGTACCTCTTTGTCATGCAAGAGTCTTGTGATTTCTCTAGCAACAAAATCAACTTCATTTCTGATATCCTTTAGAGCTAGTACTCTAACATCACTATCACAAGGGATTTTTTCAGGATTGTTATCGCAAAATATATTTTCTTCAATATAGCAAAGCGATTTAGATGAAGTGTGCCTATAGTTTTTGGTTAACAACACTGGTTCAATAACTTCAAGATTAATCTTTGCAAGTATATTTTTGAGTTCACAATAGGCCTCAATGGTCGGCGAGAACATACCCTTATACTCAAGTGTACTTGATTTATAATCTCCAAGAGCATCAACTATTTTGGGATCTAAACAAAAAGCAACAGTTCCCTCAGAAACTACTTTGAGTATCTCTACTAAAAGAGACCGCTCTTGAGCGTTAAAACTAGAAAAACCATCGACCCAGATTTTGGCACCTTTTAGAAAACTAGAAGAAGCCACTAACTCCTGTGCTTGAGTAAGAGACGCGTCATGATTGATATATCTTTGATCAATAAATTCTAAATATCTAGAATATATTATCTCTATGTCTTTTAATTTCCCAAGCGTAACCTTGTCTACATTATTCTCTTGGGCTAATTTAATAGCTTCTGAGAGTTTGCTTGGAGTATTTTCGTATTTTTGAAGTTCAACTAGAATGTCCGACACTTTGGGCGCAATATTTCTTGAATTGTTCTCAGACGAAAAGATTTCTAGATTATCACTCTCTTTCGATAAGATACGAGAAACAATGAGATCTCTAGACAAAGAGCTAAGATGTGGCAGAGAAGTCCTACCAACGCCAAGCCAAAAACATAATCTCTCAAAAGATAGGATATGCAATCTTGAATATCCATCGACTCGGCTATCTGTGAGAATTTCCTTCTCACATAGATAGGTAGATTGCTCTGGAACTAGCAAGATCAACTGCTCATCTCTAGCCTGCGCATTTTGCAAGTTAGAAATTATACGCTCAAAGCAGAATCTGCTCTTACCGCTACCACTTCGACCAAGTACAAATTGAATAGACATAAGCTCCCCTTATTCATTCGGAGCTACTTATACCACAAAATACTTATTTCTTCAATCTTAAGATTTCTTGAATGGCTATATACTTCTAATCAAAAAACATTAGTTTCATCAAATTGTTTTGCCTTCCTTGGTCAATGACTCTATAATCCGACCCCTATGGCAAAAAAGAAAATAGAAGTTAAAATCAAGAATTATGGCATATACAGCCAGTGGGATAGAGAAAGCAGAGACTTACCAAAGATAGTAGAATTTACTAAGAAAGTCCCTGCGCAGCTCAACATTGAGTTTGGCTACACCTTAAACATAAAGAAAGCTAAAGGATCTAAGCTATCCTTTAAAATAGAACATCCACCATTCAAGGATTCAAGTGGAAGTATAGCACCTGCATTTGTTGGCGAACAATATATAAGCTCAAACAATTACAATTTTTTTCTGGGAGACGCTCTCTGGGAACCTATTGAGGATAAGATAGGCCCTTGGCGACTGCAAACGTTTATAGACAATGCGGAAGTCGCAGATATCACAATAGACATAATAGGCAAGTAAATAGATAAATCTTAAGGTACCCCTTAACTGCAAGATTTATCTCTTTACAGACCATATGTATTATATACCCATTGAAATAACGAGCTTGGTTAATTCAACTGAATTGTGTACCCCAAGTTTCCCCATGATTCTATTGCGATGGTACTCTACTGTCCTCTCAACCAATTCAAGTTCTTGAGAAATCTGCTTGTTACTTTTTGCCTGCATTACCATAGTGAGAATTTGCAATTGCCTTTTAGTCAGGACGACTTTAAGGCCGTTCTCTCCGTTGAATGCACGGTTCAAAATATCTTCAATTTTTGCCAGACGCATCTCACGTCCACGTTCTTGCATATACTCATTTACATCATACATAGTAAGCCTCCATAATTGAGTCGTATAAACTACGTGCCATTATATCACTAAAATAGTAGAGTATCAAGTACGAACTCTAAAATCCACCAAACTCTCTATCGGAAAACCGCATGGCACATCAATGCGATTCCCAGTATGTTACTGTAACAGTTTTTCATAAAAAATGATTGCATTATTTATTTTCTAAGCAAAAATCACCCTTAGTAACGCATTAATAGCTATGTCATACTTGTATTTACACAATTAGGCATACTGTCTTTGTATATACAAATGTTTAGGATGTTGCCTGAACTCAAGCAAATGTAACCTTTTAAGATTCGTCAATTGAGCAGCTAAGATTACCTTAAAAGGCCATTAATATGGCTAAAATGAAAGTAGCTGTGCAATTTAAACAATTACACAGCTACGAAAACTACAATATCAATTAAAAGCGACCAAATACGTTTGGATATACTAATCTACACCAATTCAAATTCCTCTGCGTTATCAGTTATTTGATTATCAGAGATTAATTCGTCACCTAAAGAAGTGGTAGATTGGTCTGTATAGTCTGGGGCACTAGTAGTTGATTCACTAGACGAACTTGCTCCAATGAGCACTTCAAGCTGCTTAACCGCTTCTTCCATTCCTACCGCTTGATTTGTCATAAGCTCTGATGATTCTGAGAATTTCTGAATCTCTATAGCATATTGCTGGGTGATATTATCAATAGATGACACTGAAGCATTAAGCTGGTCAATCCCAATAGATTGCTCTTTTGACGCTTCGGCTATTTCACTAAGAAGCGAAGCAACCTTACCAGCACTATCTCCAACGTCACTAAAGGCCTTGTTCGCCTCCATAGCAATCTCATTGCCTGCATGCGTTTTCTTTGCAGTACCGTCAATCAATACAGATGTATCGCTAGCGGCTTCTGCGCTTCGAAGAGCTAAGTTTCTTACTTCTTCAGCAACAACGGCAAATCCCTTTCCAGCCTCGCCAGCTCGCGCAGCCTCAACGGCAGCATTAAGTGCAAGTAAATTAGTCTGAAATGCGATTTCATCAATAGCTTTTATGATCTTAGCTGTCTCTTCGCTAGCCTTATCTATCTCACCAATACTAGTTATTAGCTGTCCCATAGACTCACCAGTGTGAGATACAACTTGATTTGTCTCACTCATAAACTCATTAGCTTGTTGCGTATTATCAGAGTTTCTCTTGATCATAGAAGACATCTCTTCTAGAGACGAAGAAGTCTCCTCAAGTGAAGCCGCTTGCTTTGCCGCATCAGTAGCCAATGCCGCACTAGCAGCAGATATGTCTCTAGCACCATTAGACACAGATAAAGTTCCCTCTCTAATCGCTATAACAATACGATGTATAGAGC
>WGDE01000168.1 GCA_015493385.1 Phycisphaerae bacterium | reverse complement strand
GTATAACATTAGAGTCGCTCCTTTCTTCCTTCTCCTTTTGAAGTTTTGTAGTATAGTATCTATCCATGAAAATAGCCACCGTATCAATACGGTGGCTATTTTCATATAAACTCAATTAACCCCTTAGAGTTCTATGTTTGTTAATCCTTCACTTATCGCATATTTCACAAGTTCTGGAATACTATTTATATTTAGTTTGTCCATTATCTGGCGTCTACTAGCGTCAATTGTTTTTGTACTAACGCTTAATTCTCTTGCTATCTCTTTAGAAGATTTTCCGTCTGCAATTAGCTTGATGATGCTAATATCTCTTGTGGATAGAGAGAAGCTGCCGTTATCTAAGAGGCATTCGCTCACTACAGTTGGCGAGACATATACTTGGCCAGTCATAACCGTTTCTATTGCGGCGACAAGTTCTTCGAATGCCCTCTCTTTTGGCACATAGCCGCGAGCTCCTGCCTTAAGAGCTTCGGAGACGAATAATTTTTTAGAGTGCATGGAGAGTATTATAACTTGAATATTGTCTAGATCGGAGCAAAATTGTTTTGTAGAATCAATACCATCCATGTTTGGCATATTAAGGTCTGTTATTATTACGTCTGGTTTGAGCTCTTTTGCTAATTTAACTGCTTCTGTTCCATCGCCTGCTTCGCCAACTATTTCAAAGTTGTCTCGTTTTTCAAGCAGTGCACGCAGACCATCTTTAACTATCTGATGATCATCAGCTAACATTATTTTAATTGCCATAGTAAGTCCCCTTTATCACGTTGAGTTAATTTCAAGTGGAGCTGTCAATACAAATTTACTTCCCTTATCTATCTCTGAAAAGATTTCAAAATTTCCGTCTATATAACGGAGCCTTTCTTTAATGTTGAATAATCCGAAGTGCTCACCTTTTGCCGTAGTCCTAGCAACTGTGTTTATATCAAAACCAACACCATCATCCTTGATGGTAATTATTATGTTGCCATTCTCTATTTTAATAGAGACCTCAACTGATGTTGCTTTTGCATGTTTTTCTATATTTATTAAGAGTTCTTTAACAGCTTGAAAGAGTATTACCTTGATGTCTTCAGATATTTCACACTTGTTATCATCGCACACTAGCTTGCAAGTGTAGTCTGTATTCTTTCCGCAACGATTTTCAAGTAATTCTTCAATAGCAGCTCTTAATCCAAATCTATAAAGAGTTGCGCAGCTTAGTTCGAAAGTGCATTCCCTCACTTCTGTCAAGACCTTCTCAAGCGAGTCTCCAATATTTGCCAATAAGGATGATGTTTCTTCTGTGTCCTTATATAAATTTTGCAACTCTTTTACATTTAATATCGCAACTGCCAATGCCTGACTTGTATGGTCGTGTAGGTTAGTGGCAATCTCTCTTCTCTGTCTTTCTTCAATCAAGGAGAGATTTGAAGTCATATGTCTTAGTTCATCATGGTACTTGGCAATTTCTTTACTCATTAGATTTATATTGTTTGCAATTGAGTTTAGCTCATCTCTGCCTTGGACTGTTATGTTTGTTGGATTGTGAGTGTTTTGGAAATCAATAATACTGTCATTAATCTTTTTAATTCTTATGAATACATATTTTCTAAAGAATAATCTGATGCTCAAGAATGATAGAGATAAAATAATTATACAGAACGCGATGGTGTAGGCTATTATGCGCTGACCTAGATTGTATATCACTGAGAAATCATACGTTGCATCGTAAATTGTTGTTGTCCCGTTTGTTGCCGCACGTCTGCTTGGTAGTGTTATTCTTTTAAGTACCCTTATATGTCCTTTATTTTTATATATGTAGCCTTGTTTGGTTAGAGCCTTTTGCATTATGTCTGATGAGATATTACATTTTTCTCCAATATTAACTAACGACCATCCACTTATGTTATTTAAGTCATAGATGTCGAATTTTGAAACGTATGGGAACTTTATATCCTTCTCTTTGTTAAATGAATGTAGTAGGAATGTTGCTAGGGTAGAGGAGTATTTTTGTTTAATAAAATCAACTATATCTATTGAAACTTCGAGGCAATAGTCACTTCCTTTAGGGCTATAATAGGCGTACATGTATGGCCTGCCATTTTTGCTGCTTAGAACGGCCTGCGATAGACTGTAATTACAGTTGCCAAACATAGATTTAAGTTGGTCTCTAAGGGCTTTGCTATGGGTGAAGAGGTCGTGGTTTATATCTGGAGTAAAAGATGAGTTGGTTACAATACCATTAAAATCGATAAAATATATCTGGTCGACATTATTTGCTGTAGCGATTGTTTTTAACTCTTGCGGAGAGAATTTCTGTCTTTTTGTTTTGTCTCCAATTTGAGAGTAAATATTTAAGAGTGCTTTTGATGTTACAGAGGTAACGTCATCTCTAATGGCGGTAAAGAATGCATCGTAGTCGTAAATTTTATCATTAACATAAGAATCCAGTTCTTCTTGGGAATTATCTCTTAGATTATCAATCACCTTATCTGTGTATATGTAAGACGCGACGCTCAGAATGATTCCTGATGCTAGTACAAGCAGAAAAAGAAGTATGAAAAATTTCTTACGCAAGGTAATTCTCCTTAAAGCAAATTCAATATATAAACTATTAGCCATATGCTCAAGAAAAATAGCCATAAACCGCAACATTTATTTAGGTATATTCCATTTGCCACCCTTGTCTACAGTTTTTTTAGGAGAATAGCCAAATGCTATTAAGCACAAAGTTGGCATTGCCGAAGCAACCGTAGTAATAACTAAATAGAGCAATTAGTTCGGAGAATTAAAATGGCTATAGTTGAACAAAAACAGGTTTCTTTATCAGGTAAATATCTCTCGTTTTACCTAGATGAAGAAGAGTATGGCATTGAGATTCTCAAGGTTCGTGAGATATTTGCCTATACGTCAATCACTCCAATTCCCTTTACTCTGTAGCATATCTTAGGTGTTATTTATCTAAGAGGTGCAGTTATTCCTGTTGTTGACTTGCACACTAAATTTGGTATGGTAAGCCGTGAGCTGACAGATTCTTCTTGTATTATTGTTGTTGAGATAGATAATGGATCCAGCGTTGTCCCTACAGGAGTTTTAGTTGATAGGG
>WGDE01000167.1 GCA_015493385.1 Phycisphaerae bacterium | reverse complement strand
AGATAACGCATATTTAACTGCCGAAGCATTTGCGTATCTAGCACTTTGATAGTCAATGTAGTACTCCAATCTACTTTTTCTAGCAGAGATACGCATCAATATTGAATATGAAAAGGTAGTTAATACCGCCAACACAATAAGTGCAAAAAGAAGAGCTACTCCTCTTCGTCTAATTGATCTGTTATTATGTGCGCAGATATTCATTGCCATTATCTAGAGACTCCGTTGATTAGCAGTGATTTGTCTCTTAAGTTCTCAACATTTCCTGATTCTTTTTCTGGAGTTTCTTCAGTTGTTAATTCTTGAGGCTTTTTATCTCTCTGACTTTCTTGATTACCGGCTTTTCTATCAACATCGTTTGGCTCTTCAATATTGTTCTTATCATAGTCCTTGATATCTGGGACAGTAAAACTAATCCTGCGCGTCATATCAACGACTATTATTCTAGAGAGTACATCCTCCGGAGCAAACTTTTGTTCGTTGGTTATAGAATCTATTGGCTGCGCAAAGCTCATCTCAATTCTTATCGCCTCAGGCAGTCTACTACTCAACCATTGAGAAAGAGGCTCTTCTTGCATATTACCGACAAAAATCTTAAAGTATGTCAACTCATCTGTTAGCGGTACAAACACCAACGAATCTGGGTTCTCTCTCGCCTGTGTATCAAGAATCGCATCGGCTGCCGCTAAACCACTGCGAGATCTGTAAAGAACAATTCTATCAAGACCGGGGTCATACTTGCTCTGCCATACAACTCTCTTCAATATCACAGGAGTTCTTTTTTTGTCATACACACGACTTGTAATCTCAAGACGAGTCTCATTGTGACCTTTATACGTTTTATTTTGAACGTGCAAAAAAACATCGGCACCGGGGCTCACAATATCCTCAACGTCTTGGGATATCATATGCAATATCTCACGCGGCAAAGTATTTTCATCTAGCACCGATTCAATCGATTTGAATGTTTTAGTTGAACGTATCAGCAGCGCAGCAGATACAACAATAATGAGCGAGCCAATCACCAATGCGACCAACACCTCTAAGAGAGTTAATGCTCTATTGTTATTTTGATATAAGGTTGCCACGTGTCTTTGATTATTCCTTCCCTGCGTTACCAGTTTAGCCTTTTAACTAGCTCTTCATAAGTAATCTTGCCGTTAAGATAATCCATAACGATTGCCCACATCTGTTCGTCACTCATCTGCGGCTTATTTTTATCATCAGAGTTAGCATCATCTTTGCCACCTTCATCTGGAGAAGTCTCAGTCTTACTGTCATCTTTACTACCTTCATCAGGAGTGGTCTCGGGCTTGATTTCATCTTGTGCTTGAAGATTTCTAAGTTTCTGAATTTGCTTTGCTTGTGTTTTGTTGAGTGATGTTATCCACTGCTCAAATTCTACAGTCTGTAGCTCTCCTTTGCTATCCGTATAGCTAGCCGAACTTTTCGCCTTAACCCATATAGTCGCATCAGTAGAACTCGCTTGGTCGGCTTTGATTGATGTTTCCCATTCTATCTCTGGATTAATATCACTAGTTCCAGAGTCACTAACTTCTGTAACATTATCGCTTGCCAAAATCTGTTCCAGATTATCTCTAGCAATCTCAAAGGCCTCTGTCCTGAGCTTAAGATCTGCTAAAGAAGAGATGCTGTTAGCCATAATTACCATAACACTTGAAACAACAAAGCCAATGACCAGAACTGCCATAAGCGATTCAAGTACTGTAAAGCCTCTTCGCTTCTTAAAGGTAATTCTAAATTTATTGTCTCTTATTTGTGCCATAGTTTTTATACTAATCTCAAAAAAAATCTCGACAGATTGCCGAGACTTCATTTCTAAAATCTAAGATCAAATTCAGGAGTCTCTAATTCAATATCGCCTTTGAGAATTTTAACTCTCTTTCCCAATCTAGTAACAATGATGGAATATATATTGCCATCATTATCAGAGACAACTATTTTGCCACCATAGTTCCATCCATTGTGACCTACAACAAACAGAGCCGTTCCTGCTTCACCACCGTCAATGATATTGTCTGAGTCATCAAATTGGACATAGTCAAGCTCACAATTTTTATTGAAGGTGCCACCGGTAATAATATCCTCTTCTAGAAGATTATCTCTATCATAAGGGTCGTTTGCATTCACATCGTATAAGGTATAGCTATGGTCAAAGAAGTCTATTAGTATTGCATAACGCTTATTACTTTGGTCTGCTGATACCGCAGCCATCTCAAAAACATTAACAAGTGAGTCTACCTTTTCTCGAAATTGAATCCTAGGATACGCACTCATATAACTCATCAATGCAATAGATATAACCAATGAGATAATGAAGAGGACAGTCACTGTCTCAAGCAGAGTGAACCCCTCTGTTGATTTATTTAGATTACTCCGCATCGGTACTGTAAAGGTCTTGATCGTAACCTTCACCACCCTCTTCACCATCTGCGCCCCAGCTAATAATCACAAAAGGTTTGCCACTCTCTGGATACTCTTGATAGTAATATTCGTGTTTCCATGCATCCTTTGGGATAGATGTTGTTTCAAGATAGCCATCACTACTATAGCCCTCTACATCGCCTGGGTCTTCAACTAAAACACTAAGCCCCTCTTCTGCGGTTGGGTACCTCCCAGTATCCATTTTGAATTGCAAGACAGCATTGTGGAGAGACTTAAGATCTGCCTTAGTCTTAGTAACCTTAGCCTTATCAATTACCCCCATAAATTTATAACTTACCGCTGCTGATAAGAGCCCAATTATGACAATAACTGCCATCAATTCCAAAATGGTAAAACCTTTATTGTTCTTCTTTTGTAAATCCGTCATCGTAACACCTTTTATTCCATAAATATCATATAAGTAGTTATTTTTATTACATCGCCGAAGTAGAGAAATCAACCATTGGTAATATCATTGCAGCAGCCAAAACTCCAACACCAGCAGCAATGCAGATAATAATCAACGGCTCAACCAAGGCATTTAATCTTTCAATCATAATTTCATTATCTTCTTCCAATGCTTCACTTATATTGTTAAGCATTGTTTCAAGTTCGCCGCTCTGTTCTCCAACAGCAACCATATGCGCAGTCGTAGCATCAAGAATACCACTTTCACTAAGCGGCGTTGAAATATCAGCACCACTTAAAATTCTATCTCTAGCGCCTCTTATAGCATTCACCATAACCATATTTCCTGTCACCTCCGATACAACCTTTAGAGACTCCGCTATGGGCATGCCAGAGGCAAGTAGCGTTGATAGTGTCGAAGTGAAACGCACTGCTACTGCCTGTTTAATCAACTTGCCTATCAAAGGAATTCCAAGTAGAAAACGGTCTTTCATCAATGCACCACGTGGGGTCTTTATAAATTTTCTGATAGTAACAGTAAGTACAAATAGAACAGTGAAAATGGTAAGTAACCATTGAGGAGATTTTAAGATATCGCTAACTCCAAGAACAAACTGTGTGATTGAGGGAAGCTCACGCCCAACATTGCGCATCTGTTCGCCTATTCTTGGAATAACAAACGTAGTCAAAATAAGCATGACAATTATTCCAACACTCATAAGAATAACAGGATAAATCATTGCTGTTATAAGTTTAGATTCCATCTTGCCACGCTTATTCATAAACTCTGCAATCTTATTTAGGCTTGGCCCAAAACTACCAGTCATCTCGCCGACACGTATCATGCTGATATATATAACATCAAAATAATCATCGTAGTCACTTAGAGCCTCCGTAAATGATTCTCCAGTAATAACTCTATCTCTAATGTCGGTTAAAGCTGCTTTGAATCTTACATCATTAACCTGTGCAGTAAGAACAGAAAGAGCGTCGGTAAGTTTGATACCTGAATTAATTAAGGTTGCAAGCTGTTTTGTAAAATTGACAACCTGTTTCTTACCACTCTTTTTTATAAAACCCTTTTTTTGATCTACAAAACCCAACTCGCTAATATCTGTTGGACGGAGCCCTTTTGAGCGAAGTTGCTTTCTTGCGGCATAGAGATTCTCTGAGCTAAGAGTTCCCTTAACCTTTTTCTTATTTAAATCTAATGCTATATATTTAAATCTTGGCATAATTACTTATTATCAAAAAGCTGTTAATTAGAATGATTTCTATACAGTATCAGATTGAGTTACCCTTAAAACTTCAGCTATAGTTGTCTCACCAGCAATAACTTTACTAGCACCATCCATACGCAATGTTTTCAGACCTGCCTCAATAGCAGCCTTTTTAATAACTCCAGCAGACTCTTGATTGTTAATCAAATCTCGCAGTTGATCTGTAACGAGAAGTAATTCGTAAATCCCAACTCTTCCCTTGTAACCAGTGTTAAAACATTTATCACAGCCACTACCCATATAGAAGGTGGCGTCCTTTAGCATTTCATCGCTAAGACCTAGCTCACGCAACTCTCTCTCACTCGGCTCATACTTTTCTCTACAATCCATACAGACTCGCCTAACAAGCCTTTGGGCAAGAACGGCTATAAGCGATGAACTCACAAGGTAAGGTTCTACCCCTAAATCGATAAGTCTACTAACTGAACCGGCTGAATCATTTGTGTGAAGTGTAGAAAACACAAGGTGGCCAGTTAGAGAAGATTGAATTGCCATTCTAGCAGTCTCTTGATCTCTTACTTCACCAACCATAATAACATCTGGATCCTGCCTTAGTATATGGCGCAGCGCGGTTATGAACGTCATACCCTTCTTTTGCGCAACCTGCATCTGTGAAATTCCATCGAGTTGATACTCAATAGGATTTTCGACAGTCATAATATTTTTTTCGCTAGAGTTCAATCTATTCAAACTCGCATAAAGCGTAGTACTCTTTCCGCTACCAGTTGGGCCTGTAACAAATATAACTCCATGCGACCTGTGCAATAATGAATCAAAAGTTTCAAGATCTTGTTTGGCCAAGCCAAGCTCTTCTAATTTAAATACGCCGCCGCTCTTATCAAGAATACGCAGTACACATCTCTCACCGTAACTAGTTGGAACAGTGCTGACACGCAAATCAATCTCGCGCTGGCCCATACGTACACTTGTTCTACCGTCTTGGGGCATACGTCTCTCAGCAATATCCATTCCAGCCATAACCTTAATACGTGATATGACAAGAGGCAAAACATTACGATTTAAACTTAGAGTATCGTAGAGAATTCCATCAACACGGTATCGAATCTGAATTTTATTCTCAAAAGGATGAATATGGATATCACTTGCGCGCATCTGAAGTGCGCGAAAGAATATATCATTTACAAGTCTAATAACTGGCGGTCTGTTTACTACATCCAAGAGATCGTCAGAGCTTGCAACCTCATCAACAAGTCTGTCTAGGTTTTGCGAATCAAGCTCTTCTGCTACCTCTTCAACAACGCTGCTGCGCTGTTCATAGGCAATATCTATCGCTGCTGTTATATTTGTCTTGGTAGAAATAGCTGGTTCAACTGCCACGCCAAGCATCTTAGAGATATTATCAATTGCATCAATATCAAGCGGATTTGCAATAATCACTTTTATTGTAGACTCTTCATCTGATCTAGTAGCAATTAAGTAATGCTGCTGGGCATAATTCGCGGGTACTTTTTCAATAAATTCTTTTGGCACAGCATCGGTACTAATATTATCAATATACTCAATAGAAAATGCTTCACTAAAGAGCCTTAGCACAGTCTCTTCGGTAAACATAGGAGAGTTTAACAACAACTCATCAAGCCTACGCGGGTCGTCAGCATTATCTTCTATATATTGCGCAAGAGGTTCTGGATCAATAATTTTAGACTCTCTCGCTGTTTGTATCAATAACTGTTTCATTATAGATATATCTAACTAAATTAAGTAGTAAAACAACCTTATTGGAATTTAAGGTAAACCAAATGAAGAACGACTATTACGGCTTCTTCTATTCAACATCCAAGACTTTAAGAGGCTCAACAGGTTTTGGTTTTATCCCTGGCCAGTCCTGATATTTTTGCCAATCTGACTCTTCTTTCTCAAATGCCTTTCTCTTTCTAGCGGAAAGTTTTTCTAGTGCTGGCAAGCCTGGCTTAGTATCACTACTACGCATGATATTAGCTTTTACGAATATATAAAGCTTGGTTTGTTTATTTGTATTGTCAATACTTCTAAATAACCCACCAATCAATGGCAAATCTCCAAGGATAGGAATCTTATTACCACCTCTATTTTGGTCTAGCTGATTAATACCACCTAGAATGATTGTGCTATTGTTAGGTACTGTTACTATTGTCTCAATATTATTTTCCGTCTTATCAGGCGGTGGTGTATTTTCCGTACTTGAAGCTGGTGATGGTTGACTGGATCTGTGAAGTGTAATCTCTAATCGAAGTAAATCACCCTCACTTATTGTTGGTTTGATTGTCAAATCGATTCCCGATTGGAATTCATCGAATGTGACATTCTCTGATACCACAGGAGTTGTTTCACCCTGAGAAGTTGTCGATCTTCTAGCAATATAAGTTGTTTTAGTGGTAGAAATCACACCCTCTTCGTTGTCGTTTACAAGTATACGGGGTTGAGCTAAAACGCGGCCATATTTCTTTTTCTGCATTGCCGTAAGGAGCATTTGAATATGACCATCACTGTAAAATGCCTGTCCAATT
>WGDE01000166.1 GCA_015493385.1 Phycisphaerae bacterium | reverse complement strand
GGGAGTCGCTGTTTGGCGAGCTGGAACTGTTTCTCGATGGAATGATCTTAACTCTCTGTCTGGTTGGTCCAGCCAAGGAATTGTTCATGAAGAAGGAATCCAACAATCAAATGCAGGATATTTGTGCGTAGCCGCCCAAAATCCTGATTTGCGACGTCAGAGGGCTCTGGAATCTTTTATCTTGCAGGTTCACAAAGATATGGCTAAGTCTAAGGTAGATGAAATACGTTGGAAACGGCTATCGCCGTTGTAATCTACGTCGGGTAGCTTGCGCTACCGCGCTAAATGCGTCCTTCTTCATGGTGAAGAGGTTTTAATGTGATTTTCCAACTTGTTTGCTTTGGAACAATGCACCGGCTAGGACTAGGATTCCTGCGGAGTATGAGATTGCATACAACGCTGATTTTCCTATGTAGCCTATTGTTATTGCGCTCTTTTGATAAATGGCGTCAGAGATCCAGAATACCTGTAAGTTGGGGAATATTATTCTTGCTAATCTTGCGCTTAAATGCGAGCCAGCGTAACGAGCGAATACGTAATCACTGATGAGGCCAACAAGGAATACCGCTATGCAAATCAGTAGAGTCATTACAATATTGAACCTTGTTGATACCATGATTGCGACAGATACCATCGCTACTAGGGCTAGAAGGATTAGAATCGATGCGTATACATCAAACATTTCAAACGAATTGTTTTGTGGGTTAAATTTCCAGTCTCTATCTATGAAGTAGAGTATTGTTAATCCAATAGTTCCAAGTATTGCAAGAAAGCCTGTGCATGTAGCGGTGAACGAGAAGTCGTAAGAAAAGTTTAATATCGTTGAAATAATTATTGAGCCCAGTAGAACCACCGCAGCTACAGTTATTACAGTAAAATCGGCATCATCACTGGAAGTTTGAAGCACTCCATGCCTAAAAGAGAGTATCATTGCAATTGTGCTAATATAGTGAGATAGTATCAGCGCTGAGAGAACGCCAAAAAACTTTCCAATCACAAAGATTATTCTAGGCACTGGCTTTGATAGCACCGTCAGGGCTGTTTTTGAGTCTAGTTCTTCGGTTATAGCACCAATGCTTGAGAAAATCGCGATGAAAAGACCACTTAGAAAGAGCGTAGAAAATCCTAGTTCTTTTAGAAGTTTGTTGTCGTCATCAAGGGAATACATTGTCAGTGACGGGCTTAAAATAAAGATTAGGATAGCGATAAATGTAATAACCGCAAATATCGGTTGCCTCAATGTTTCAATGAAAGTGTTTTTTGAAATTGCCCACAGTTTTCGTAGCATATTCTACCTATCTTGACTAGGTTAACAGTGTTATTATCAATACAGTCACGCCTTGTACATGTTAGCGATATATTGTTATATTAGTAGCTTAATTATTTGTAAAGGGTTTGATTTTAATAAATTTTTATATATCATACTACGAGCATATAAATTGGGCTTCATTCTTTATCAAACTTTTTTGGAAATGCGGAGTATACTGTAAGGGTTCCTTAAAGTGTTTTGAGCTTTTGAAGAGAGGCATCTCTAATTTTTAATATAAATAGGATTAGGTAATCATATGAAATTATCTTCTAAACGCGGTGAGTATCTCTCACTCACGGCAGTTATTCTAAGCGTTGTATTCTTCATGGTTTGCTGGTTAGTTGGTTCTTACAGCAATGTAGTTGCTGCTAAGTTTCTAGCTTGGCAAATTTTGGGTGGTTCTATCATTTGGCTCTTCCTTATACTTTTCTTTCGTAACGTGTCATTAGCCGACCAAGAAAAGCTAGACCTTGCTATGCTTGAGAATAGTTCCTCTGGAGATACAATCTTTCAGGGTTCTAATGAGCGTAAAGCACTCTACACAGTAGCCCAAAATAGACTGCAATTCTTTGAGAAATGGTTTACGCCGATATTTGCTATCGCGGTTGGTCTCTACAATCTAATATTCGCGGTAGTATTCTTCAAGAGTATAGACACCTCTATCGATTTAGAAGTTAGATCTCCACTTGTGGCGAGTTGCCTTTTAATAGTGGTAGCTTTCTTTAGCTTCCTAATATCACGCTACGCTACAGGATTGAGCGGCGAAAAGGTTTGGAAGCCCCTAAAGGCAGGCGGAAGCTATATGCTTGCTAGTGCACTCTTGGCGTTTGCTCTTGGAATTGCGCTTGCTCTGAGATTTTTCCAGATTCAAATCGTAATAACTGCTATGGCTTGGGTGGTTGCCTCTGTTATGGCTGTTTATGGCGGTGAGGCTTTGCTTAATCAATTGCTTGACGTGTACAGGCCAAGAGTAAAAGGGCAGTACCATCGCCCAGCGTTTGATAGTAGAATTCTTGCGATTTTCAATGAGCCTGGGGGAATCCTTCACACTGCAGCGCACACGTTGGATTATCAGTTTGGGTTTCAGGTTTCTCAAACTTGGTTCTACAGACTTCTAGAAAAAGCGATTCTGCCTTTGATAATATTTTCAGCTCTTTCATTGTATGCACTTAGCTGTTTTGTTGTTGTAGAACCTGGACAAAAGGGGATTATAGAACATCTTGGCTCGCATACAAAGGGCGGCAGAATTGTAGGTCCTGGAATTCACGTTAAACTTCCTTCTCCGTTTGAGATTGCCTATGTCTATAACACTCAGCGCATTGAGCAGATAGATATTGGTTTTGATGAAACAGAGAAGGTTAATGGTGTTTCTAAAAAGCCTTTGCTTTGGGGGCAAAAACACTACGAATATGAGCATAAACTACTCGTCGCAACTCAGGTCGCCTCTGACGAAAACTCGGCAGCACCTGTAAGTATTGTGATTGCGGCAGTGCCAGTTCAGTATAGAGTTAAGGATGTTGAGAAGTTTGCATATAGTCATAGCGATCCTAAGAAAACTCTTGAGGATATCTGTTATCGCGAGTTGGTTCGTTATGCGGCAAGCGCGAAGATTGAGACAGATTCGTTTGGTGATGAAAATGTAGATGTGATGCACTCGATACTCGGCGCAGGCCGAGGCGGTGCTGCGCAGACCTTAGCAAAACGCATACAGGAAAAAGCCGACCAAGCCAATCTTGGAATTGATATTGTAATGGTTGGTTTGCAAGGGTTGCATCCTCCTCTAGAAGTGGCAGATGATTATGAGGATGTGATTGGTAAGGTTCAAGACCGTCAAGCAAAGATTCTTGATGCTATTGCTGAAAAGAATAAAACTCTAACTCTCTTGGGCGGAGATATCGCCAAAGTCAACGAGCTATACTCTATGGTCGAGCAGTACCAAGATAAAAAAGACCAAATGAGCTCAAAAGAGAAGGATGATATTATTGCAAAGATTGATAAAGCGTTTACTTCTGCTAGCGGTTCAATCTTTAAGGAACTCTCAGAAGCAAAGAGTTACGCTTACGAGAGGGAGTCTATTGCTAAAGCTACTGGTGAGAGATTTAGCTCTCAGGTTCAAGCATACAGGGCAGCACCAGAGATTTATAAGCAACAGCAGAGATTGAAAATGTTAGAAGAGTCTCTTACTAACGTACGCAAGTATGTAGTAGTCACTGGAGACAATGACAGTGAAGTTATTACAATAGACCTTCAAGAGGCTCTCGCTCCAAGCCTTTATGATGTTGATGTACCACAGGGCGAGAATTAATTTACTTACTAAGCGGTTGATAAAAAGATTTAATCACACGTTATTTTATATAGCTATAATGAGGCAATAAGAATGAAAAATATTTCAACGTCTATCTTTGTGTTATTGGTTGCAGTATCTCTG
>WGDE01000165.1 GCA_015493385.1 Phycisphaerae bacterium | reverse complement strand
TCACCCACCTCGTCAAACTAGGGCTAATAGTTACAAACCAGAAAAAGATACGTTTATACAGTGGCAAAAACTCTTTAAAGTCAGAAACGAAACATGTAACACTATCGCATCTGTGATAGGAGAGCATAGACCGAGACCATCTTGAGATACGAAATACGAGAAATTTTCTAAACGATTCGTAATGCTCAGTTTTTTTTGCGAGCTCAATATGCCTTAGAAGCAAGCTACTATAAAAAGAAGAATCAGAAATATTTGATGTTATACTATGATTAACCCCTAAATAATAAAAGGCCAATGGTTTGACAAGAAAGCCAATTTTCGGATTCAAATAAGCCACTCGCCACCACAAGTCTAGGTCTTCCGTTTTCTTTTGCTCTATAGAAAATAGACCCGCCTCAATCAATATATCTTTTCTAATAATAGTTGTGTTAGTATGACCATTTATATCGTTAGCTAACATTAAGAAAAAATCTCCAAAGCAATCTTTGCCCTTAAGCAACCTTGTCATCTTTGAAGTACTGTTCCACTGCGCATACTTATCTTGAGAATCAAATCTAGTGTAATAGTTTCCTGTCGTCCAAACAAGTTCTGGATTCCTTGTTAATATCTCAAGTTGACTCTCTAGATATTCTGGCAACCACTCGTCATCTGCATCAAGAAAGGCTATCCATTTCGATTTTGCGGCGTTTATACCTACGTTGCGAGCTGCGCTTGCACCAGCGTTTTCCTGATAGATATAGTTTATTTTATCGCCAAATCCTGCAGCAATCTCAGAGGTCTTGTCAGTAGAGCCATCATCAACAACTATTATCTCATCTGGCAAACGAGTCTGCGCAAAGACACTATCAAGCGAGCGAGAAAGATATTTCTGGCAATTATAGGCTGGAATCACAACAGCCACGCTAAAATTGTCTTTTGTTTTATTTTCCATGAATTCCTGATTTTATTAGCTTTAGAATCATTATCCGCCAAAACTCAAGTAAAGATCCAAATCTAGAGATATACTTAATTGAATTCACACTCAACCATAAGGCAATTATATTGACTTTAAATTTGCCACTGATTCTCTCATTGTATATCTGCATAAATTGTTTATATGGTAGATATGCAAAGATAAATGAATATGGTATATAAAAGAATTCGTGTAAAAAACTCTCTCCGGCTGAGAGTCTTGCATGGGGCCAACCTTTTCCTGTACGAAAACATTTCGCCATAAATGCAAAATAGCGGCGGCTTGGATGTTTAACTACAGCCTTCTCACAATACTCTAGAGTAAATCCGTTAGTGGTTGCGCATCTAGTGAACTGATAATCCCCGCCTGATTTAACGTTAGGATTAAATACACCAATCTTATCAAACACTCTGCGATTAACAAATAGATTTGCCGTCGCAGCAACCCCCTGCTTAACAGTTCTCTCTGGTTGCATATGTGTAACTGAGTCAAATATCTCTGTTGCGGTAGGCTTGTCAGATTTATAAAAAAATTCAACGTGCCCTGCTACTAAATCTGCCTTACTAGAATTTAGACATTTAACTGCATTGCTAACCCAGTCAGATTCAGCGATACAGTCTGCATCAATAAACGCTAAAATTTCACCGGTCGCTACCTCAAGCCCTTTATTACGGGCAGCGTACGAACTTTGGATGTCCTTCTCAAATAACAACGTGACTGGATAATCAGATATTATCTTTGCAGTGTTATCATTCGATCCATTATCGACTATTAGAATCTCTAATCGATCCGATGGATAATCCTGCGCAACCAATGATTCTAAGAGCTTGCTTATAAAATCCTGAGAGTTATAAACAGGAGCTATAATCGAAACCTTTGGCAATGTATTAGCTTCTTGCATTTTATAATTGCCCGTTTAGTGAAGTCCCATTGACCTTAGAATATCATTGTAGGTTATCCATATAAATAGCAAACCAAGCAGGGCTAAACCTGTGTATGTTAAAATCTGCTGCGCAAGCATACTTACAGGTGAACCTTTTATTTTCTCTATAACCAACAGAACCAAATGACCGCCATCAACTACAGGTATTGGCAATATATTCATAACTGCAAGGAAGCAGCTAATCATTCCCATGAAGTAGATAAATTTTGTAATGCCTTCTATTTTTATCAGCTTATAACTTATAGTCGCAATTCCAACAGGACCCATTAAATCATCAGTACCAATTTCATCTTCGGTTTTTGGCATAAATGCCTTTGAGAGTAGTTTCTTTAGAGTTTCAAGAGATTGACCAAGAGTGTCTCCAATCAAATAAACGCTTAACTTAGATGCAGATGCTATCCCAGAAACCTTGTAGAGTCTTTGTAAGCGAGTGAATGGCAATTGGTATCTCATTTGCGACTCTAGTGTAACACAGTCGTCTGTATTAGGTATATCCAATGCAATTGAACCGGCATTATTAACTTTCCCATCGTAATACACAACAGGAACTCTTTGGCCTTTAAGCTTAATAATCTTATTAGCAATATCAAAGAAATCTCTAACTTCTTCTCCATCTATGGATACAATTGTGGAATTCTTCGGCATATCACTATTAATCGCCTGCGCAACTATTGGGGAAGCCATATCGTATTCGAGAACAACTCCCATCTTAGCTGGGATTACGTCACTAGAAGATTTCGATTTCTTTTGATATACAGGAACCTCGACCTCTATTCTTTGATTCTGCCCCTGCAAGTCTCTGCGCAACAGTGCGACAGGGATTTTTTTCTTCGATGCGTACTTTTGAACCTCTGTACGCAACTGAGTAAATGATGGATACTCCACAGAGCCAATCTTTACGATTATATCACCAGACTTGATTTTAGGCTCGGCTTTCTCTTTTCTAAATTTAGCTATGATTTTAGAGAAAATATTCTGAGGTCTTGGATCGCTATACATAAACACCTTAATCCTTGGCAAAAGCCCAAAGGCCGACGCATCTATGGCGGTCTTAGTTGCACCTGTTTTAGGTGTATAATTAGCATATACAACAGATGGAATTGTAAACTTTCCATCTACAACCTCGCCTGTTTTGGGATCTGTCTTTTTGTATGTAAATATGTAGTTTTTGGTAACCTCTTTTGAAAGTTTCCTAAGAGTATCTTTGTATGTTTTAGAATTCTTCAGCAAATTACCGTTGAGAGCCGTTATCTCCTCACCGCCAGATACACCAAGTTCTTTTGCGTATTCTTTATCAAGAAGTTTTGCTGGCAAGATCTGTAGCGTCTCCATTTGATCAATGCCAAAAATAGGAAATCTTGAACCCGGATGCGTTACTGGAATCATAGACACTTCAAACTCTGGATCGCCGGACCTGCGTACCTTCATCTTTGTAGGTGTGGTCTTATCAGAGAAAATAGCCGCACGCATAATATGGGAGAAGTCTAGATTGTCTTTTCCATCAACACTCATGCTTTTGCCGTCAATCTCAACAATCCTATCACCGTATTCAAGCCCCGCCTTCTGCGCAGGCAATCCTGGCAACACACCACCAACGACCGCAGGTATCTTCTTGAAACCAGCGAGAGATACGAATAGAAAGATTAAGAATGCACCAATAACGTTGAATGTAACCCCAGCGGCAATCACTGCCATTCTTTGATATACAGTCTTATTTGCAAACGAACGAGGATTATCCGTCACTTCCACAGGTCCACTATCATCTTGCCCAAGCATCTTAACAAAACCTCCAAGAGGTAGAGGCCCTATGCAATACTCCGTCTCACCAGTTTTGCATTTTGCTGGTATCGTAAACATATGCAGACAATCGCCTTCTGGGTCTTCCTTTATGCCGGAAGTCTTTGGCAATATTCTAATTCTATAACCATTCTCAATACGCTTTATTCCAAAGAGAAAAGGAGTGCCTATTGCAAAACCAATCGCAAATGTTTCAATCTCAATGTCACAAAAACGAGCAACAATGAAATGACCAAATTCATGAATGAAGACCACTGCTCCAAAGCCAAACAACGCAATAATTACATATTGCGCAACATCCCACTTTGATGCTATGAGGTATGCTACAAATATGACTAATAGCAATGCTGGTATGTATGATTGTAACTTTTTAAGCTGTTGTTTGTTTTCGTTGCTCATATATCTAAATTTCCTTTGTTGAGTATTCCAATAACGTCTAAGATTTCTATTCTTAATGACATCATTCTGAACATATTAAATTTGGTAAGTAGAGATTGTATCTCTCGCTATATAACGTCATTAAATGCTATCTACATTAGAATTAACAAACTCCCTCGCCCACTTATCTCTCTCGAGTAATTCGTCAAGAGAAAGCGAGTTAACCTCTTTGTGGTCTTCAAGTGCTGCGCTAATTAATTCAACAATCTGAACAAATCTTATTTTGCCTGAGAGAAAGTGCTCAACGGCGACTTCATTTGCCGCATTGAAAACTACAGGACTAGACCCGCCCTTTTGAGCAACTTCAAAACCAATCCGAAGAGCCGGAAACAATTCTAGGTCAGGAGTTGCAAAATTTAAAGAACCAAGCTTCGTAAGATCGAGATGGCTAGTTATGCCCTTTTTTCTCTCCGGATAGGTTAGTGAGTATTGAATAGGCAAACACATATCTGGAGTCCCAAGCTGGGCAACCACACTACCATCAATAAACTCTACCATAGAGTGAACAATAGACTCTGGGTGAATTAAAACATTTATCCTATCAACAGGAACATCAAATAGCCATCTTGCCTCAATAACTTCTAGGGCCTTATTCATCATACTTGCAGAATCAATGGTTATTTTTGGTCCCATATCCCATGTTGGGTGATTTAGAGCATCTTCAAGAGTAGCATTCTGAATCTCGGCAGCAGTGGCATTTCTAAACGGACCGCCAGATGATGTCAGAATT
This sequence comes from Phycisphaerae bacterium, assembly GCA_015493385.1. Classification (GTDB taxonomy): domain Bacteria; phylum Planctomycetota; class Phycisphaerae; order Sedimentisphaerales; family Sedimentisphaeraceae; genus S145-28. The sequence continues at coordinate 5,877 of WGDE01000165.1, read as the reverse complement.
ATTTTCTGAACCTCATCCGCATTACCTGCCTGCATAGCCTGAAATATTGCGGAATGCTCACTATCAATAGGCACTATGCGTGCACCGTTACTACGGGCCGTTTTCACAAGCAATTCACCCGCAATCACTAGAGGTTCTTTATTTGCAATCGCAAGAAGTTTGCCAGTTTTAGCCCCCTCAAGAACCGCCGCTAACCCAGCTGCGCCAACAACAGCTGTAATTACAGTATCAACTTCACTCAGACTCGCAAGTTCAACAAGACTATTGGGGCCGCAAAGAATTTTTGTATCCTCACCAGACACTAGCTCTTTAAGCTGTTTGTAGCAACTTGGGTCTGTTATCGCCGCATAAGCTGGCTTATATTTATGAATCTGTTCTGCAAGGAGCTTAACATTCGTATGCGCACTAATAGCCACTAAATCATAATTGCTTCCAAGAGAATCTATAACTCTCAGTGCATTCTTACCTATTGACCCTGTAGAACCAAGAATGGTTATTTTTTTTGTCATAACTTATTATGTAACTCGTTTTAATAACTGTACTGAAGCCTCAAATGCCCACTTAAGATGATTAGCCACTTATTTTATACGTGAGAGATTACTTACTGTATAATACCAAGCCTTTTTAGAGTTGCCCTAGACCATCTGCGCGACCTCAACTGAGCCCATATCAATAGCCACATCGCTAGGATAAATGTAAAAACGAACCTTATATAACACAATATTTTCACAAAGGTACCACCATCTGAGAATTTAGATAGCCATTTGTGCAATTCTTGGGTAGTAAAGATTGTCCCAAATAGATGTATGCCCGGAAAAGAAAGCTGCCAAGGCAAAATCACTAGGGCTGCAAATAGCGAGATTAAGAACGCAGAAGAAATGTGAGAGAGCCCACCAAGCTTACCAACCAACGAAACCTTTAGACTAAAAACTAAGATTAACACATAGCAGACCACGCTAAAAACAACAACAGCGTTGGCTGCATTAATCAAAACTTTAAGGTATGCCCAGTCTATTTTGCGTAAGACCTTACTTGGCAAGGACTTGGGAACAAGACCACTATCATTCTTTTCACCTAAAGAATCAGCACTCCCATCAATAGATGCTATTGCTTCTTGCGCATCCTCAGAAATAGAAGCTGATTCTTGAGGCTTTTTCGATTCAGTTTTTACTTGTTCAGGCTTAGCGTGTTCAGACTCGGCCCCTTCCAGAACTTTGTCATCTAAACGCGCATTCCCCTCATTAGCAACAACGGATAATGACTCGGAACCCCAGTTAATTACATTGAAACGGCCAAGCCAAAAGATTGCTTGAGTCGCTATAAGTGAAATTATTGCAAGAATGAAAAAGAAGTTCTTAGCCGATTTAAAGACCCCCACAGTCTCAAGACAATCGGTAGTCTCAACCATGGCACTTGAATTAGTCTTAGTTTCATACATTATTAACCGTCTCCACTGTAAATATCACTAAACTAGTTTGTAACGCTATCAAAAAAACAGATCCGCATCTAGCCCTACCAAAGAACCTGAGTCTGTATTTTGCGCTGAATCTACTTTTTTTTCAATAAATACTTTAAACAAGTGACATTATTACCCGATCTAAATCGGGAGTATTTTACTTGCATATAAAACTAAGTTACATATACTTTTAAGTTCTTTGAAATTAAGGATAGAGATATTAATAAAACTTGTAGCGACTTTTCGGTAGTCATTTTTTCGCATATTTGCTTGCCGTGTCACTCTACAACATTTTTGGAGTAAATTATGAGCCTAATCAGGACCTTTCGTAAGAAAAAAGATAAAATAATCATAACGTGCCTTGTAATCATCATTATTGCTTTCGTAGGCGGTAGTGCGCTTCAGCAAGTATTATTAAGGCTTGGTCGCACAAATGATGTCATTGCAACATTTGCTGATGGGAAAAAGATTAGGAATTCAGATCGAATTGTTGCCGAAAACCAATTAAAAGTTCTAGAAATGCTTGGAGTAAAGCGTTTCTTGCTTACAAGTGGGATAAATAACACATTGCTAGACCAAGTTTTGTTTAGTGACGAAAGTTTTGCTTCAAGTATCTACAATAACATTAAGATGGGTGTACTACAGGGTAGATTTTCTGTAGATATGGAACTGCTTAATTCTTTCTTTGACGACAACAATTCTAACAGAGCAATATTATGGATACTACTTAATAACGAAGCTAACTCTGCTGGCATTGCAGTTTCCAGAGAATACGCAATCTCTACACTGCAAAAATATTACAGCAAAGCAACAAATCAACAAGGGGATGCAGGCCAATTAGTTGCAAAGATAAGCAAAGAAAACAATATTAAGCAGGAAGATATTTTAGATATCTTTGCTAGACTTCTGTCAATAATGAAATATACAAGCTTAACTGGGGCAAACTCAGACGTATCTCTACCTCAAATTGATGCCACTATCGCTATTGAAAAGGAAACTGTCTCTAGCGAATATGTTAAGTTTAACGCTAAAAAATTCACAGACAATATCAAAATTGATGAGACCAAACTCAAGGAACAATTTGATAAGTTTAAAGACAGACTGCCTGGCAACTACACTCAGGACGATCCATACGGCTTTGGGTATAAACTCCCAGACAGAGTCCAGCTTGAATATATGATTGTCAAGCTCAGCGATATTACGTCAACTATAGCAAAGCCAAATCCTGAAGAGATGGAAGATTTCTACGAAGCGAATAAAAACCGTTTCACAGAAGAGGTCAGTAAAGACCCTAGCAACCCAGAATCAGAGAAAACAACAAGAGTAAAAACATATGCTGAAGTCGCCCCTCAAGTTGAAAAAATGATTTTAGCCCAGAAAAGGGATGCTAAAGCTGAAAAGATAATTGGTGATGCCAAAAATATAGTTGAAGAGAAACTTTTCGATAAAGACATCGAAAAGATCTCTGCAGATCAAATAAAGGCTCTCAGCGGAGACTACGCCGCTACAGCTAAAAAGGTTAGCAATGACTACGGCGTAACAGTTTATTATGGAAAAACTGGATACCTAAGCATGAATCAATTAGCCACTGACATGCAGCTAGGTATGCTGATGAAGCAAACATCTAGAAATGGAGCTATAAGTCTACCTGAATTAGCATTTGCAGTTGAAGGTTTGGACGCTATAAAGCTAAGCAAGCTATCTGGCAAAGCTCCAAAATTATATCAAGACATTAGCACTCTCAAAGGAATCTACTCTGGTAGCGTTGCGATGGTTAGGGTTGTCAACTTCAAGAATGCTACTACTCCAAAAAATATCAATGAGTCGTACCCAATCACCAAAGCGCAGTTAACAAAAGAAAAACCTAAAGAAGAGATCTATACCATCAGGGACGCTGTTGAGAATGATTGCAAACTTATAGCCGCAATGTACATCGCCAAAGAGAGAGCTGAAGATCTAATTGCAAACGCTGGCGACAACTGGGATAAGGCTATCGAAGCCTACAATGCAAAAGCTCCAGAGACAGCAAAAATTAAATTAGATAATGCCGTAGATAAGCCACGTATATCTTCGGCGCAGCTACGTATGATTAAGGCACAAAGCACGCTTATGCCGAGCCAAGGCGGATATTACAAGTATGCACTTATCAACAAACTTGCAATGGACAAATTTGCTGCAGTCGTAAAATCTGGTGAGGCTATGCCATTTATAATGAATTTTGAACCTGACGCTAGCGTATATGCTATAAAGGATGTTAGCTTAAAAGAAGCTACAATGGCCGATTATAATGAACTTAAAGCAAAAGTAGCGTTTTCTGAGGAAACCTCTAATCAGATTAACTCTGCTCTAATCCACTACAATGCCGTAAATATTAAAGCTAGAAATAACTATGTAAAAGCCAAGTCTAACGACAAAAAAGATAACTAACGTATTATCTGTTGAGAGCTCCTAGCTGGAATATATTATGACAAAAAACTCTGACAACGACAGAAGTCTACTAATCTTAGCTGTAATCGTATTAGGTTGGTTGATACCTGGACTAGGCTACGCCATAGTGAAAGAATACAAGCGTGCAATAATTTGCTTCTTTGGCATTACCCTACTATTTATACTTGGGCTATACATAGGCTCAGTAGCAGTAATAGACAGTATCAACTACAAGCCTTGGTATGTCGCACAGATGCTTACGTCGCCACTAGTACATGTGATATCAGCTTATGTAAATAGTTCTCACAGTTTTAGCAGTTATGGCAAACCCGCTGAAATTGGCCAGCTCTATACTGCCCTAGCGGGCTTGCTAAACGTTTTATGCATCATTGGAGCCGCCTATATGGCTTACTATGGAAGAACAGAACTGATTGGAGAAGAGGATGCTTGATAATAGCACTGTCATTATAGCAAGCTTCACACATCCAATGGATATAAGTATAACTCCATTATCACTGCTCTGGATACTTCCTTTAATCGCAACGATTTCTCTGATTTACAAGGCAACAAAACTAAGAGTTATAATCTGGAAGAAGATGCTACGTGAGACTATAATCTTATTTCTGACAACTACCAGTTTTATGTGTTTTCTGGCATTGGTATTCTGGGTTGTAATCGAAATAATTACTTAAGAAGTGCGATTGTCACGAATCCTCTTCTCTACTCTCTATTACTCCAAGCTCAATTAAAGCGTTCTTTGCGGCTCTCTGCTCAGAAGCCTTCTTGTTTATGCCCCAAGCACTATTAAAACGCCTAGAATTAATAATAGCTTCAGACTCAAAACATTTATTATGATCTGGTCCCTGCTCATCAATTACTTCATAACTAACCGTTGAATCTAGATTTTTCTGTGCATACTGTTGTAGGAGTGATTTGAAATTTTCCTGATGTTGCTGAGAGTTAACCTTAGCAATAAGAGCATCAAAACTCATAAGGATAAATTTCCTTACTTGCTCAAGCCCGCCATCAAGATATATAGCCGCAACAATAGCCTCATATGCTCCGGCTGCAACAGATCCAGTAAGCCCCCTACTATCACATAGCCCCTTACCTATCTTTAAGTATTCAACAAGATTCAGATCCTTAGCTATACTTGAGCAAGTTTTTCTAGAAACAAGCATACTTTTAATCTTAGTGAGATCACCTTCGTCGTAATCAGGAAACTTCTCAAAAAGCTCTTGGCATATGACAAGATCAAGCACTGCATCACCAAAGAATTCAAGGCGTTCATTACTTTTTAGTCTATCTGAGGCTCTTGAAGTGTGCGTAACTGCTTCGATTAGTAACTCTTTATCGTTAAACTCATAACAAAGCTGTTGCTCTAATTGTTTTATATCATTCTCTTTCATTACATCTCTATCTTAAGGCAAAGAGGCCCTTATTGCAAATCAACGATAATACTGCCGAGTGTTTCATGTCGAACACTAGGGTAGCTTAGGTATTGAGGGTACCAAAGATGGAAAATATTGCAACAATAAACATCAGTGCCGATTGTATATGGCTAGACCAAGCATTGTGACAGTCTAAGCGTTGCTAACGCCATCATCTTATCATCCATCACCTTGAAAACATCTATTAAACCTGTAAGTCTAAATACATTTAAAGTCCTAGGTTGTAGACCGCAAAAGATTAAAGTTCTTTCGTTGCGAACAAGGATTTTACGTAACTTCAACAACTTGGCGATACTAGATGAGGTGATAACACTAACAGAAGAGAAATCCAATATAACATCACTACATGCATCAAAATTCAGAGAGTCGATAGTTGCGGTAATCTCATCGCCAATATGAGGTTCTCCTGGCAAATCAACAACAATAATGTCTTCTGACCAATTTTGTATACTCATTGCTTAATCTCCGTTTAAAATAACAGAAAATGACTATTTTTAACCTCGTCTATTTAAGAATGAGTATTAACACAGCTGTGTTAAATAC
>WGDE01000164.1 GCA_015493385.1 Phycisphaerae bacterium | reverse complement strand
GTAATTTCCCTTTTCTTTCTTTCCCTTTGCGTGGAGTACCACTCGCCCAGCTTACTTCTTGCGAAGATCAAACTCTTTTCTGAGCCTTATTCCTTTTCCCAGCTCTTTCTTTGGGGTTTTGTCTGCTTTTTTTACAAACCCAAATAAAAGAACAAATGCTTGTCCGTCGAAAACCCCTACCAATCGGCATTGGTAGGATTTTAGTTCGTGACCAATGTTGTCTAAATGCCGAATGTTTTCAGACCCCTCTATATTTTTTCCATTGGCAATATTATTTAGAAGCCAAAACAGCTTTAATATTTCTCTTTTTCGCTTATTTTTTCCAGATAAACCATCAAAATCTTCCAGAGATTTAAGCCCTAGGTATTTCAATATCCATTTTTCTGCGGGCTTTTTCCCGTTTTTCTGAACATAGAAGTATATATCTTTTCCGTTAGGATTAGATCGTTTGATAAACTCTACTTTATTTTCGGTTCTTTTGTTCATTAATGTTAAACTTTAACTTAACTTTTCTATGATGTCAAACATAAAAAGTCCAACTTGCAATTCCTAAATGGTCACTACCGACTTTTATTGATGCTTGAAATAGCTTTTACTAGAGTATGCTATTTTCGCTTTGACATGCAGTCTTTTAAGTCTTATGTGTTGTGTGTTCACGTTGCAAAGTGTCGAACAAGGCCGTGATATTATCAAGCAACAAATGAGAAAGGGTTTATAAGTCATTGACTTATAAACCCTTAACATACACCCGGCAGGACTCGCTCGCTTTGCTGCGCGGCTTTCGCTTCGCTCCTGTCAACCCTGCGATGTGCTTGCTGCGCAATCACGCAGATTCGAGCCCCACCGGGCGTAAAAAAAAGCCCCAACTACTTTTGTAGTCGGGGCTGAACTTACGCCCGGCAGGACTCGAACCTGCGACCCTTGGATTAGAAATCCAATGCTCTATCCAGCTGAGCTACGGGCGCGTTTGCTGAAACGATTGAGTAATCTATCTTTTTTAGATATAAATGTCAAAACATTTTTGCATTTGAATTTGTAATAGTGTCTATTTTTTTGCTTATGGCCTGTAATCTCTATTTGCAGGGTGGTTTGCTAGGAAATTCACTAAGAGCTTGATGATATCATCTAAATCGTTCAATGATACGACCTCAACAGGAGTATGCATATATCTGTTTGGGATGCTTATTAAAGAAGTTGCGACTCCTCCGTTTGCTAACTGTATGGCGTTTGCATCAGTGCCGGTCCCGCGTGGGTTGGCTGAGATCTGGTAATCCATCTTGAGTTTTTTGGCTGTACTAAAGAGGTGCTTTTCCATGATTGGGTTCATATTTGGTCCGCGGTGAAGGTTTGGTCCGCCGCCTAGCTTGATTTCGCCGAGTTTTTTCTTGTCTGTTTCTGGGTGGTCAGAAGTGAAATTTACATCAATTGCAATTCCAGCGTCTGGTTTTATGCTGTTGGTTGAAGTGATAGCACCACGCATTCCAATCTCTTCCTGAACGGTGGCGACGCCTATAACGCAAATATTGAGTTTTTTCTTGGATAGCTCTCGAATGACCTCTGCAACGATAAAGGCACCAGCTTTGTCGTCTGTCGCTCTTGATACAACTTTGTCGTCTGAGAGTTTGCGGTAAGGGACGTCTACTACTAAAGCGTCGCCTATTGCTACTTTTTTGAGGGCTTCTTTTTTAGAGTCAACTCCAATATCAACCCATATATTTGTCATCTCGACCTTTTTCTTTCGGTCTTCAGGTGTCATCTGATGGATTGCTTTTCTGCCTATAACGCCAAAGATATCGCCTTTTGCGCCGAGAATTTTAACTCTTTGACCAATCAAGAGGGCAGGGTCCATACCTCCTATTTGTGAGGTATAGATGTAGCCATTATCATCGATATAGGTAATCATCAAGCCAATTTCATCGATATGGCCTGCAAGCATAAATTTGAATTTTGCCTTTGGATTCAGTATGGCAATGCTGTTTCCGTGGACATCGCTTACTAGCTTGTCTGAATATCTCTTTACTCTCTCCCTCCATATTTTAGCAGCTTTCTGTTCAAATCCAGACGGACTTGGAGTTTCAAGTAATTCTTTGAGGAAGTTCTCACTGTTCTTATTCATTTTAATCCTTTCGGTATATTGATTGTATTCTCGTCAACCGTATACATCGTCAAAATCTAAAGGGCTATTCAAATAATCAGTGTTGGAATTTTACCTAAAGATACATTGAAACGAATAAAAGGAGCGTAGCGATCGCCGCCAAAGTAATCACGACTCTCTTGTAAGACTCATATCTGACCACTTTTGGATGCTGATCTTCGAATTCATAATAATAATCGTCTAAGTCCTCTACACGCGGCTTCATAGTTGCGCGTATAATTATATAGGCAACTAATGAAACCACGAATAAGAGGCCTGATATTATGATTATTACATCTCTTATCATAATTATTTCTTACCTGGAGGGCTTAGCAGTCTTTCTTCTGATGGGGTACTAGGCGCAGGTGGTTGCATTTGCCCCATCATAGAGAGAGTCATAAAGCCTTGCATTATTTCCTGTATATGCTCTTTAGGCAGAGCAAGTGTTGTTGTTAGATTTCTATCGGCGAGATTTAAGGAGTATACAAAATAGCTCTTAGTCTCAATGTTTGAGAATGCTTTATTGAAAAGTTCCTTGGTCTTCTCATCAGGCATGAGGTTGGCAGACATTTTCATAGAATTTATGTAGTTGTATGTGCCAAATATATCTGACTCTCTAATGTCAGGTATAAGATCGAATGCTTTGGCAATATCTGCTGGTTCTTTCTTTGCTGATCTTGTTTTAATTTTAGCTAGCAATTTACGTACAGTATCTTTGTCACTACCAGTCGCTACTAAATTCCCAGCGTATCCCCAACAGGTCTCAAAAGTATTGCCATACATAGATTTAGCTACTGTAGCAGCAGGGTTGTTAGGGTCAACAACATTAATGCTCATGTTGGCAGTTGCAATGCCATCTTCGTCTGCTTGAGATATGTTAAGTGCGTACTTTACACCTGCGCTAGATACCAATGAATTCGTGAAATCGATAATCTTCTCTGACATACTTCTGATGTATTTGTCATATGCTAATGGATCATTGATTTGGCATACCTCTGTTGAGGTGAAAGATCGCCCTTCTTTTTTAGCAGGTCCTTCACTAAATACGAAGTATTTACCAAGTAAATCGATGTATTCTACAAATTTATCGGCTATCTTAGTGTCAATTGAAGGGTTAGAATCGGTTATTATTTTTTTGAGATCATCAATTAAATATTTCAATGAATCTTTTTGTATTGTTCCTGCACATGTAGTAGCTTGATTGCTCTCTAGATATCCAAGAAGAGGG
>WGDE01000163.1 GCA_015493385.1 Phycisphaerae bacterium | reverse complement strand
TGTAAAGCCAGCAGATGTACGTAGGATGGCTTACCTAGTTCACAAGCATGCAGCGCCTGGAGTTGATGATGACAGATGGATGTATGTCCCAAGCCTTGATCTTGTGCATAGAATTGCTGCAACTGATAAACGTAATAGTTTTGTAGGTTCGAACTTTCTTTTTGAAGATGTTTCAGGACGTGCTCTAGACGCTGATGATGTTGAACTTCTAAAAACAACCGACAAGGGATATTTGATTAAGAAGACCCCTAACGATCCGACGGAAGTTGTAGAGTTTAGTTATTACACGATGTTTATAGACAAAAAAACATTCATGCCTTTAGATATTAAGTTCTACGATAAGAAGGGGGAGCTTTACTCAAGAATCCAAGTTGCCAAGATGCTAATGATTCAGGGTTATCCTACAGTAGTGGAGTCTGTAGTTGAGAACTTTAAGCTTGGATTAAAGACTGTTATGACATTTACTGATGTCCAGTACAATATTGGTTTAAAAGATAATATTTTTGAAGAACGCTCTTTGATCAGAGCTCCTAAAGAGTGTTGTCAGTGCAGATAAAACAAATGGATAAGGAGATGACGATATTTATGTTTAGGTTTAAAATTAATATTCTATTGGTCTTGCTTATTAGTTGCGGTGTTTTTGCTGATAGTGTTGCCAATAAAGAGCAAAGGGTGGACCCAGCATTATTGAAAGATGATACTGCGCAGGCAGCAAAGGATCCAAATGAACCGGTAGTCTATTATGATATCTCAGATCAACTAGATTACGATCTCGATGATGACTCTAGTAGTCTAGCGGCGTTTGAAGAAGCGCTTGATACTCAGATTAATGGCTTCTGGGAATACCGTGCTGGTTACAGATTGCAAAATGATGCACATGAGAAGGATATGAGTATCAATCAATTGAGAATGCAGCTTGATGTTTTTGCTGTTAGAGATTGGGGACGCTTTCATTTTAAAGGTGATGTATATGGTAGCCTTGTAGATGAAGCACTTCACTATCAGTCACGTGAATTGAATATTGCCTTTGCAATGAGTGACGATATTGATGTGAAATTAGGTCGTCAAGTTCTAACGTGGGGTACTGGAGATTTATTGTTCCTTAATGATCTGTTCCCAAAAAACTGGAGAGCTTTCTTTACGGGCATGGACCAAGAGTACCTCAAAGATCCATCAGATGCGGTAAGGTTTACCATCTATAATGATCTTGCAAATGTTGATATTGTTTATACACCTAAGTTTGACCATGATACATATCCAAATGGTGAGTACCTGTCGTATTGGAATCCAATGGTAAACCCTACCGGTGGTGCCTTTGCTGGTCAAAATCATATTATGCATTCAGATAAACCAAATGATTGGTTCCAAGATGATGAGATTGCATATAGAGTTTACAAAAACATTAATAACTACGAATTGGCGTTCTATGGCTATCATGGTTATTGGAAATCTCCTGGTGGACAAAATATGTCTGGGCAAGTTATCTTTCCAGACTTGAATGTCTTTGGTGCTAGTATTCGTGGTAAGTTTGCAAATGGTATCGGTAACCTTGAGACTGCCTACTATGACTCTGCAAATGATAGAAACGGTGAGAATCCAATGATCAATAACTCAGAGCTTCGTTTTCTTGCGGGTTATGACCAAGAAATTGGAAAAGATTTCAATCTAGGTTTCCAGTATTACTTGGAACATATGTTTAATTATGAAGGTTATACCGATGGCGTTAAGGGGCTCAATGGTATGATGGGGCTTAACATGCCGATTCAAAGAAAAAAAGATCGTCACCTACTTACTTGTCGCATCACAAAATATATGTATTATCATATGCTTCGCCTGAGCTATTTTACATACTATTCGCCGAACGAAAAAGATGTGTACATGATGCCAAATATTTCTTTAAAGGCTAATGATCAAGTTGAGATTCAAGTTGGAGCAAATATTTTCTTTGGAGAGAATGATTATTCATTCTTTGGTCAATTTAATAACAATACTAATATTTATGCTTCAGTTCGTTACTCCTTCTAAGAGAAGTCTATTAGATATTATTAAGGTCATTGATGTACAATCGCATCAATGGCCTTTTTTCGTGTTACTAGTTGCTATTATTTTCTAAGCCTGTTATAACTGATATTCATCCTCTATAGCTATTGTATGTTAAGGAGAGATATATGATTAATGGTAATGAATTGGCAATGGCTGTTCTTGCTCTTGGCGTTCTTGTATTTGTCATAAAATATTTTTCCCAACTAAAAGAAATACGTGGCTGGAAAATCCTTCTCTCATCTTACATCGCTTTTATTTTTGCATGTTTTTTTACATTAATAGAAGAATTCTATGCTCATGATCTCAACAATTTTATTGAGCATAGCTGTTATATGATAGGTTCAATATTGTTTGCATTGTGGTGTTGGCGTTTCTCTGTTGATGGAGGCAAACCAGAATGACAATGATCTCTTATCTAGATCTCGTAACTATTTTTTCTGTTCTTGTTGCTTTAGTAGCAGTCTTGCGTTTTCCATCGACTGGTACGGGTCTGCGCTTTGTAGTAGTGGGATTGCTATTATCCAAACTAGTATATGCAGGATTGCTCTATGCTAAATATGCATACGCATCCACAGAATTTGAAGTTATTGAAGATTTTATCGGTGCGATTATACCAATGTGGTGGGCATTTCTGTTTTACGTTTTATTTCAGCAGGTTAACATTAAATCTTTGCGCAAAAGTGATAAGAGCTACCGTGAAATATTTAACGCAACTGGCGATGCCATCTTTATACATGATGCAGCTAATGGATGTATCATTGACGTCAATCAGCCAATGTTAGATTTGTACGGCTATAAGTATGAAGAAATTGTTGGCGCAGATTTTACGAAGGTATCTACTGATGATAGTGAGTTTTCGTACGACCGTGCTATGAAAAAAATCAGACAGGCCGCCGCTGGTGAGCGACTTGTTTTTGAATGGCTAGCCCAAAAGAGTAACGGAGAAAGATTTTGGGTCGAAGTCATCTTAAGCGATTCTAGAATCGATTCAAAGGGTAGGGTCATAGCGGTAGTACGTGATATATCGTTGCGCAAAGAAATTGAATCTCAAAGAGAAAAGCTCCTCAAAGAACTTGCGCAAAAGAACGATGAACTAGAGAGTATTCTCTACGTTAGCTCCCACGACCTTAAGAGCCCTTTGGTTAATATTCAAGGTTTTGGCGGTGAGCTTGAAATCTCATTCAAAGAACTCTTGAGACTCTTACACAGCCAAGAAGATTTAAGTCTTGTTAAAGATGAGCTTGAGAGCTGTATTAAGAATGATATGGCTCAAGCTATACAATTTATCGAAGCAAGTTCAGAAAAGCTGTATCAGTTAATTGATGGTCTATTGCGCGTTTCACGAATAAGCAAGACATCATCGACTCTAAGCGATACCAATATGAACAAGCTTCTCTCTGTTGTTGCAGATGCAATGGCTTACCAACTCCAAGATAGCGGTGCAGAACTTGAAATATCTGATCTTGCCAATTGTCGCTGCGATGAAGTTCAGATGAATCAAGTCTTTACCAACCTCATTAACAATGCAATCAAATACCGCTCACCCGATAGGGCATTGAAGATTACGGTTACCTCTAAAGTAATGGATTCAACTGTAACCTACTGTGTTAAAGATAACGGTATCGGTATTAATCCTAGTCACCACCATAAGATATTCGAACTCTTCCATCGACTAGACCCAGACGGTGAGATAGCAGGTGATGGGCTTGGATTGACTATTGTAAAGCGTATTGTTGTGCGCCATGGCGGTAATATCTGGGTAGAATCAGATTCCGGCGAGGGCAGTAGATTTTATGTCTCTCTACCTCGATAGATTTTTTTCTCACATCTAACTCTTTTGCCTTGTGACCCTGTCAGCATGGCAGGTACAGTTACGTTGGCAGTGGAGTTTTCGCCGTTTTTCCAATGGGTTGATTGGTGTAAGTTACTGTTGATAAAGTTGTTACGGCAAATTGCACTCGTTGAGCTTTCTTGTGGCACGTTCTTTGCAGTATAGTACGTAAAGTTTTACAATATTGGAAAATTAAACAAAAAATTGGCAGTTTAAAGGAGATTAAGAAATATGAAAATCAGACCATTAGCAGACAAGGTATTGCTAGAGAGAGTTGAAGCATCAAGCGTTACAGCTGGTGGAATTGTATTGCCTGAATCGGCGAAAGAAAAGTCTTCTCGTGGCAAGGTAATAAGTGTAGGCCCTGGTAAGCTAAAAGATGACGGTTCGCGCAGCGAAATGCAGGTTAAGAAGGGTGACATCGTGCTTTTTGAGGGGAGGTCTCCAAAAGAGGTTAAGATTGATTCTAAGGAATATCTAATCGTTGATGAGAATAGTATTATTGCGATAATTGAAGGTTAGTAGAAATTAAAGTAATAAAGATACACAATTATAGTATCAGGAGAATATAGTAAGATGGCAGCTAAAAAGATTGCTTTTAATGATGATGCTCGCTCTGCAATTTATGAAGGTGTAAAGAAACTTGCAGCAGCGGTTAAGGTAACTCTAGGTCCTTGTGGTAGGAATGTAATCCTTGAGAAGGGGTTTGGCTCTCCGACCGTTACAAAAGATGGTGTTTCTGTGGCAAAGGAAGTTGAACTTGCCGATCCGTATGAGAATATGGGGGCGCAGATGGTTAAAGAGGTGGCATCTAAGACTTCTTCAACTGCTGGAGATGGAACGACGACTGCAACAATTCTTGCAGAAGCTATCTTCGAAGAAGGACTGAAAAATATCACTGCGGGTGCTGATGCAATGCAGGTTAAGCGTGGAATCGATAAAGCGGTAACCGCTTTGGTGGACAAGCTAGCCCAGATGAGTATTGCGGTTGATTCAACCAAACAAATACAGCAGGTTGCAACATGCTCAGCAAACCATGACGCTGAAATTGGAAAGACTATGGCTAAGGCTATGGAGAAGGTTGGCAAGGATGGTGTAATTACTGTTGAGGAAGGCCAATCTCTTGAGACAACTGTTGAGCTTGTTGAAGGGATGCAGTTTGACAAGGGTTACCTAAGCCCACACTTTATCAATAAAACAGAGAGCATGAGCGTAGTTCTTGACAAACCTTACATATTGATCAGTGAGAAAAAAATCAGCTCAATACAGTCTCTTGTCCCAGTTCTTGAGAAGGTGGCAAAACAAGGACGCCCACTTTTGATTATAGCAGAGGATATTGAAGGCGAAGCGCTTACAACTCTAGTTGTAAACAAACTACGCGGTGTTCTTGCAGTTGCAGCTGTTAAGGCTCCAGGCTTTGGTGATCGCCGCAAGGCAATGCTTCAAGATATTGCAACCTTAACAGGTGGTGTTGCTGTTATGGAAGATCTTGGAATGGATCTTGAGAAGATTGAACTCGATCAGCTTGGTCAGGCGAAGAAGGTTACGATTGATAAAGACTCAACAGTTATAGTTGAGGGAGCTGGTAGTAGCGAAGATATCATGGCTCGTATTTCTCACATAAAAGCAGAGAGTGATGCTTCAACAAGTGATTACGACAAAGAGAAACTACAAGAGCGTCTTGCAAAACTCTCAGGTGGTGTTGCGCAGGTTAATGTTGGCGCTGCAACTGAGTCTGAGATGAAAGAAAAGAAAGCACGTGTTGAAGATGCGCTCCACGCATGCCGTGCTGCAGTTGAAGAGGGAATCTTACCTGGCGGCGGCGTTGCAATGATTAAATGTAGCCCTGTTCTTGACAAGGTTAAAGCTACTGGCGACGAGAAGATTGGTGTCGATATTGTACGCAGAGCAATCTTTGCCCCAATCAAGCAAATCGCAAAAAACGCTGGTCTTGATGGATCTATCATTGCTCACAAAGTTTTAGAGTCTAATGAAGACAACTTTGGCTATAATGCTCTTAAGAAAGAGTATGGCGATATGATTAAGTTTGGCGTTATTGTACCTGCAAAGGTTGAACGCAGTGCGCTACAAAACGCGGCTTCTATCGCTTCGCTTCTTCTTACAACAGATGCAATTGTCACTGAAATTCCAGAAGACAAACCTGCCATGCCAGCAATGCCTGGTGGCGGTATGATGTAAGGGTAGCGTAATTTTTAAAACCTCCTTGAAGACTCTCGTAGCTATTGATTACTCCTAGGTGTTTTCATTTGCGGCGAGAGTCTTCTTTTTTTTAAGGAAAGGTTGGTTGTTATGTTTCGATTTTATTCATCCACTATCTCTAATGCAAGCAGGTCGATAGCATCTTGGACACTCTCGCTTGGCTTGTTTTTGCTGGCGCTTGGAGTTCTTGTTATCATCTTAAAGACAGTGATAGTACTCTTTATTGCGGGCGCATTTTTACTTGCTGGCGTTGTGTGTGTTTCTACCGCTATTAAAATGTATATCAGACTGTTTTTCTCTAACCGAGGCGAAGACGATTCTCCTTTTAGAGAGAATGTCCGCCCACATCAAAATCACAGAGATGAGATTTTCTAGTAAGCTCTTCACGGTAAAAAAGTGGTAATTGCCCTTAATGAAATTCGGGGGTTGCCTTTTTACTAGCTTCGTCTTATAATTCCCCATTCTTTTGCGCTTATTGTACGCATAATATAGACGTTGTTTTAATCAGGAAGTAATCATGGCACTAAGTATGGGAATCGTCGGCTTGCCAAATGTTGGCAAGAGTACAGTCTTTAACGCATTGACAAAGGCTCAAAATGCGGATGCAGCTAATTATCCGTTTTGCACAATCGAGCCAAACAAGGCGATTGTCCCCGTACCAGACAAGAGGCTTGAGGAGTTAGCCAAGATAGTAAATCCTCAGCGCATCGAGCATAGTGTTGTTGAGTTTGTTGATATTGCTGGTTTGGTTAAGGGTGCAAGCAAGGGTGAAGGGCTTGGGAATAAGTTTCTCGGTAATATCCGCCAAACAGAAGCAATCATTCATGTTGTTAGATGTTTCGATGATGAGAATGTAATTCACGTTGACGGAAATCCTGATCCAATCAGAGATGTTGATGTTATCGAGACAGAGCTGATTTTTGCAGATTTAGAACAGCTTGAGCGTAAACTTCAAAAACTAGAGCGTCTCTCAAAGTCTAACAAGAAACTTCTGCCACAGATAGAGATGGCGAATGAAATTATGACTCTTCTCGAATCCGGTCAGCCAGTACGAAATTATGAGAAGTTTGATACTGAAACATGCCGTGAGCTTTTAACTGAGATGAGCTTCATCACAGCTAAAGATGTTATATATGTTGCCAATGCCGATGAGGACTCTCTTGATAATTCTAATGAGAATGATTACGTCAAACAACTACGTGGATTTGCTGATGAGCGTGGCTGTGAGATGGTAAAGCTCTGCGCAAAGCTCGAAGAAGAGATGGTTGAGATGAGTGATGATGAGAGGCACGAGTTTCTATCTTCACTCGGCGCAGACGAGAGCGGTCTAGACCAAGTTATTCACAAATCTTTTAAGACTCTTGGATTGATGTCTTACTTTACTGCTGGTGTTAAAGAGGTTCGCGCCTGGACAATTCACAGAGGTTGGAAAGCACCAAAAGCGGCTGGAGTAATCCACGGAGATTTCGAGCGTGGCTTTATTCGCGCAGAAGTAATCTCATACGAAGATTTCATAAAGTATCAAGGCCGTGAAAATGCCAAGAGCAACGGCGCAATGCCTATAAAGGGTAAGGACTATGTCGTTCAAGATGGCGACATACTAAACTTCCTGTTCAACGTTTAGACTAAGAAAATGTTGTCTGCTCCCCTTGTATGATCATATAATGTAGTTTTGGGGTTGGTTTGGCATGGCAGACGAGAATGGGACTTCCAGATCTCGTCGGAGTATGACAGGGCAAGCCAAAACCAAAACTGTGGCTGAAAGCCAGTCAAATTTTGTCGAAAAAAACCAAAATTCATCAAAAAATAAGCGACTATTCGATAATATTAGAATGCTTAATTCTTTAGAAGATTAAGCTATAACCCGTTAATTTTATTAGTTTTGCGTAGAGGCTACTGGCGGCAGTGAACTCGATGACCCCTTGGGAGTAAATCCCGTATTAAAGCGTGAGACGCTGCTGCTATTATAATATTAACCCGAACAGTCGCAAGGGACATTATATGTTGATGAGCCCGCATTTGCAAGGATGGGAAAATTATGAGTGAAAAATTTGCAGGAATAGATGTGTCAAAGTTTGCTTTTGATCTCAACGTCAACGGCAATAACAAGGTGGAACATTTCAATAATGATGTCAAGGGTATCAAGCAATGTTCTAAAGCACTTGTTAAACTCGCTCCGGTATTGGTCGTAATTGAAGCTACCGGCGGCTATGAAATGAATTTGGCAATGGGTCTTCAACAGGCTGGGCTGGCGGTTTCAGTTATTAACCCAGCCAGGATCAGAAGTTTTGCCAAAGCTGCCGGGATACTGGCTAAAACAGACAATATTGACGCTAAGGCCATATCCTTTTTTGCCAGTGCATTGAAACCGCCAACTTCCGCAATGATTACTGAAAGCACTCGTAAGGTCAAATCTCTGGTTGCTCGACGAGGGCAGCTGACCAGGATGCGAACTAGCGAGCTGAATCGCCAGGGTCACACGGTCGATAAGTTTGTAGGCAAAAGTTTAAAGGCTACTATTAAACTGCTGGAGAAACAAATCGAAAGTATTGACGAGGAAATCAAAGGCTGTATAAGCAATGACCCAGAGATGAATATCAAAGCTAATATCGTCAAAAGTATGCTTGGTATTGGCGAAGTCACAGCCTCAATGCTGGTAACAGAACTGCCTGAGTTGGGATCGCTAACTCGTCGACAAATTGCGTCACTGGCCGGACTGGCTCCAATAGCCAGAGACAGCGGTACGTTTAAAGGTAAACGTATGACTGGCGGTGGTCGGGGAACTGTTCGTGCAAAGCTGTATATGCCAACTTTGGTGGCAATACAATACAACCCAGCAATCAGAGAATTTTACCAGCGACTACTCAAAGCTGGCAAAACAAAAATGACCGCTGTAACAGCGTGCATGCGGAAAATATTGACGATTCTAAACGTCTTGGTAGCGAAAAAAGAATATTGGAAATCTGAATTTAATGCTTGATTTTGATAACAGTCGCTTTAATTTTCCGTGAAACGCATTCCTTTTGATTATAGTGGTGGTAATGGAATTCTCTCAATCACTAATGGCGGTATCGTAATAGTTAATCAAGATCTTGCAATAAGAGTTGGTGGAGATTCTTTTGTTGTCTTTACAGATTTCTAATATATTGGCGTTGATAATGTCAATGTTTACTCTTGTTTATCTTTTTTGTGTTAATGGAGCACCTTGTTGTGCTGTTGATTTTATTTATCCTATAACACTGCTTCATAGGACACTTGTGCCCAATTTGCAAATCTTCGCAACCCTGTACCTATTGTTTTATGGCAAGTTTATAGTTGATAAAGTGTGTTGCATTGTTTCTCAATATGACGTTGATGAACAAAGCGCAAGGGTATATGGGACAATTCGTTTAATAGGTTTTATTCTTTTTGGAGCTATGATTGTTCTTGCATTGGGAGATATGCTTGATTTTTGTATAATCAGAGCGTTTCTCAATACAGTTCCTGACGAGGTAAAAACTTCGTCGACTTTCCTTTCAACAATGAAGCTTTTTGATATGAGTGTCATTCTGAGGGGCAATTTGTGGGTTGGATTGATTCTGTTTTTCGTGTCGCTCTATTTCATTAAGCGAGGTAAAGCAATATTCAACATGATACAAAAGGGTCTCCGATAGGA
>WGDE01000162.1 GCA_015493385.1 Phycisphaerae bacterium | reverse complement strand
TATATATGCCTCTACTATCAGGCTCAAGCTCGTCTATAATCTCCATCGCTCTAATCTTTGGTGCACCTGTAATCGAGCCGCCTGGGAAGGTAGATTTTAGCAACTCATAAAAATCAACCGAGCTGCGCAGCCTTGCAGACACAGTGGCGATAGTATGGTAGAGCGTTGCAAACTCAGCAATATGACGCGGCTCGCTAACCCAGCGAGATCCACTTTGGGAGACTCTTGCAAGGTCGTTGCGCAGAAGATCGGTTATCATATTTAGCTCTGCCTTCTCCTTCTCGCATTCCAAGAGAGCTTTTTTATGCGCATCGTTAACTCTTTTTGACTCAGGGCCAGATTGCATAACCTTCTTAACTGTCCCCTTGATTGGAGAAGTTTTGATATCAAGCCCGTTTATTTCTAAAAACAACTCAGGCGATGCGCAGACAACCGCGGTCTCATCAAACGAGAGAAACGCCGAGTATGGGCTTGGATTGTATTTGTTTTGCCAAAGAAAAAGTTCAATCGCATTTGCTCTAAAACCCATCTCAAAACATTGAGAGAAGTTAATCTGGTACACGTCCCCATTTTTTATGTAGTTCTTTGTAGACTCTATAGACTTCTCAAAAAAGCTACGGCTCATATTGGATTTTATATCGTCAATCACGACTGAATCAATATCCGCCTCTTTAAGCTCAATATCTGCAATGGTCTCGCTCTTAGAAACAATCGCCTCAAGGAAATCAAGCTTGGATTGCCAATCGTCGCCATCAAGCTCAAGCGCGCAGTAGCTGAGTTCTTCTAGTTCACTATCCCAGCATACAAACGAATCATAGAAGCAAAGACGAATCAGCGGCAAGTCTAGAAAGTCTGAATGTGTGTTTGGTAATTTCTCAAAATAATCCTTCAGCTCGTATGCAAAATAACCAATCCAGCCGCCAGTAAACATATTCTTGGGCACTTCTTCTTGGCTATCCAAAGACTTGTATTTTGAGAAAACAACATCAAGCTGTTGCCTAAGGTTGGTTTGGCCACGGCGAAACTCAAACACATCAACCGCCCTTGCGGCAAAATAACTGTATCGACTATTAGAATAGCCGCCCTCTCCAGAATTTAAGATTGCAGGATTGGGCAGTTCTGAGAAAACTAAAGATAGCTTGGATAAATCTAGACTCTTTTTTTCTCTGCGCAGATGAAGAGCAGCCTTAATTTGTTTAGCCACCGCAATTTCACCGTAGAGTTTCATTATGGGCACCTCTAAAAATTATCTAGGTAAATCTAGGTTCCCTATAAATATTGATTTCGATGAGATTCTTGCGATTTGAGCTCATCGCAAATTCCGGCAGCATTTGATGTGCCGATTCTTGTAGCTCCCGCATCTATCATCTCTATTGCATCTCTAAGCGTTCTGATTCCACCGCTTGCCTTTACTCTACAATTTGGCGCAGCTACTCTCATCAGTTTTACATCCTCAACGCTTGCGCCACCGGATTTGTGCATTCCGGTCGATGTCTTTACAAAATCGACCGCAATCTCTGATGCTATCTTGCAAACCGATTTCTTTTGAGATTCATCCAACGCGGCTGCTTCGATGATTACCTTCATAACAATATCGCTGCGATACTCACGGCATATATTTGTAAGCGAAGAAATCTCAAAATGTGTGTATTTCTCATCAAACTCTCTAGCTGCGGCGAGGTCAATAACCATATCAATCTCGTCTGCGCCAGATTTGAGTGCGCCTTTACAGATTGCAATTTTCGATGAGGTGATATCCGCACCGAGTGGAAAACCAACAACCGTGCAAACTCTCACGCCAGAGCCATCAAGCTCTCTTTTTGCAAACGTTACCCAGCGAGGGTTTATGCAAACAGTGGCGAAGCGATACTCCTTTGCCTCTTGGCAGAGTTTGCGAATATCCTTAGTCGTAGCGGTTGCGCTTAGATTTGTGGAGTCCATATAGGAGGCAAGCTCGGATAGAGTTAATTTACTACTCACTTAAAAGCCCCTCTTTCTCAAAAAACATCTTAGCTTCTTCGATTGTTCTAAAAACCTTTGTCGCTGTCTGTGAAACGAAAACGCTTGGATCCGCTTCTGGAAGCCATATCACATAAACATCTTTCGCTGTCTCGTGGGCGTGCTGCAATTCCCTCTCAACTCCGCTTGAGATTGCAGGAGTTCCATCTGGCATCGCAGGTATAAAGCTGATAATCATATGCGATTGGTCGATGAGGGCAAAATCCCTTGCATAAATCTGGCTACTAATATCACCTCTAATCTGACGCACTTGATCAAGCTCAAGAATAACTTTTTCGCCAAGAACTTCAACTTCAATCGTATCTAACCCCTTGGCCTCGGCAGCATCTCCATAGTATGGCAGATATGCCTCTTCAATATCACTTGGATCAAAACATATGAAGTACTCCTTCATCTTTGCGCAGAATGAACGTATAGTTTCTCTCACATCTGGCAAGGTAGCAACATGTGTCATTGGGTAGCTAAGATAGACTCTGCTTCTGTTATTCTCAAACATCAAACGATAAAAACTCTCTGTCGTTGCAGATTCCACTCCCCTTGAGAGAGAGTAATATTTTGCATCATCGCTAACACCACCGCAGAGCATCTGGGTACCTAAGACTTCTTCTTCTCGCCATACGATTAAATCCTTAAGTGTATGTTTGAGCTGATGCTCTCTGGATAGGCGCAGATGGAGCGCGTCAACTCCGTCAATAATGCAGATATAAAGCTCTGCGCCAAGTTCACGCATCTGGTCCATATCTATAGCTGGAAACAATCCATGCTTCCAGCGGAAGGTTGCGTGCGTGTTGACGATTAAATGCTCAACCTCTCTGCTCTTTTTGATGATATCTTTGAACACACTTCTTCTGATTGCTTGGAGGTGTTTTAGAGGAAGATCTAAAATTCGACCGGCTGGGATATCTTTCGCTTCGGCATACATCATATCGCCAACATTACAGACATCTACATTCTTACCGCGTGATTTACAAAGTGCTACTACTTCATCGATATACTTCTTTTTATCGATACCGACCATTCCTGTGACGACAGTTACCATAATCTCTCCATATTACAAGAATGCCCTAATCAAGAAAGATTGTTTTTGTAAACGAGATTAGAGATTCTCAAGTCTCTGCTGCTTGTCATGTATTTGCATAGCTTTAATGAGCTCGTCCATCTCGCCCATCATAATCTTATCAAGATGATAGAGAGTTAGATTGATGCGATGGTCAGAAACTCTATTTTGTGGGAAGTTATAAGTTCTAATACGCTGAGATCTGTCTCCAGAGCCAATCATAGTCTTTCTCTGCGAGTCTCTCTCTGCGCGTTCTTTATTGATATGATGTTCGTATATCCTACTACGCAGAATACGCCAAGCTTTAGCTCTGTTTTTATGCTGAGATTTTTCATCACGCATAGAAACTGTTATACCGGTTGGAACGTGCTCAAGTTTGATAGCACTGTTGATTTTGTTTACGCTCTGACCGCCAGGACCGCCAGCACGACTAACATGCTCTAGGACATCACTTTGTTTGATTTCAATCTCAACTTCTTCTGGCTCTGGCAAGACCGCAACAGTTGCAGCCGATGTGTGAATTCGTCCTTGAGACTCTGTCTCTGGAACGCGTTGAACTCTGTGACCACCGCCTTCATAGCCAAGTTCAGCCCAAACTCCAGCACCCTTAATAGAGATAACAACCTCTTTAAAGCCGCCCTTTTCAGTTGTAGCGATTGCAAGCTCTTCAAGTTTCCATCCGCGTTTTTCTGCATAACGACTGTACATATTAAGCAAATCGCGTACAAACAAAGCTGCCTCGTCGCCACCAGTACCGGGACGAATCTCAACGATAATCGAATCTACCGCAGCATCATCTGCCATAACGAGTGTATCTTTAATATTTTGCAAGAGAAGGTCTCTCTTCTGCGAGAGCTCCTCAAGCTCAGACTCCGCTAACTCACCAAGATCTGGATCGTCAAGCATCTCGCGAGCCTGCTCAATACCATCGAGAGTTTTCTTGTAATCACGATACTGAGAAACGATTGGACGCAACTTACTCTGCTCTTTAGAGAGCGGTATAACCTTTGAGGCAACGCTCGCTATCTCTGGGTCAGAGATTTGTTGTTCGACAACGACAAACCTCTTGTCAAGCTCGTCAAGCTTTGCTAGTAATTTTTCGTTCTTATCAGCCATGACACCAACTCACGATTAAATTCGTAGTGTAACTCTTATTTGCTTTAGCACCAATGAGCACAAACCTTTTGTCAGCCCTAGATACGTATTCGCGTATTTATATGGGCATAAAAAAATATGCTGCCAAGGACACGACCGGTATCGCCGCACTCAACAGCATATAGTTGTACTTTAGAATAACTACGCTACTACTTCTTGAACTTGTCAAGTAAGCTTGTACCGTATTTCTTCTGGAAGCGATCAATTCTACCGGCAGCATCTAAGAACTTCTGCTTTCCTGTGTAGAAAGGATGACACTGAGAACAAACCTCAGCATGAATTTCGCCCACAGTGCTACGTGTCTCGAAAGTATTACCACAACCACAGTGAACCTTCACTGTATCATATTTTGGATGTATGTCTTTTTTCATAGTTTTTAACTCCTGATTCTTATACGAAGAGGGAATTATACTCATAAAAACGAGTTTTTCAATAGTTTTTTAATATTTATCTCTACAGAACATTCAAAAAAACAGAGATAAGGTGGTAACGAGCTTCTTAGAGTTGAAATGTTCTAGTAATTACACGTAAAAAATAGACAAGGCCGCAAACGTGTAACGTTTGTGGCCTTGCCAACCCTTGCTCCCATAGTTTTCTCGCTCCCTAACCTATAAACGATAGTAATGGGTTTTCGATTGTATTGCAACTGCGTTTAATACTCAAAATAGCCTAGTTTAAACGTAAAAAACGATTGACAACCGTAATTTCCAACAAAACAACTTGATTAAGGTGGAACTTGTTGACCAGTAGCCTGTGGTTGTAATTGTTGCGGTTGTTGCTGTTGTTGAGCTTTTTTCTTATTCTTCTCATTGCCAATCATATAGCCTACGCCAGCTCCGATGCCAGCACCAATCATCGTAGCTTTGGTGTCACCGCCAGCAAGCTGGCCAACTCCAGCGCCAATAACAGCACCAAGAAGTCCTCCATTTTGAGCATCATTTTCACATCCTGAGATTGCTAAAGTCGAAGCTAACATTAATAGAATCATCAAATCTGCAATTTTGTCACGAATAAAACACCTCTTACACTATATTGTTATAGCAGTCAATGCACCGGCTTGCAATTATAGGCCGCAGCAGTTATACTTCAGGCCATAATCTTAATTTTCAAAGGAGAAAAGTTGAAGCCGAAATTGGTAATAAATGGCGCTGCGGGTAGAATGGGCAAACGAATTCTAGCTATCGCAGTAGAGAGCGGAAACTTCGAAATAGTTGGTGCTATCGAACATTCGTCTTGTGCGTTTTTAGGTGAAGATGCTGGCGAGATTGCAGGAGTTGGAAAAATTAACGTAGAGCTGACTACCCAAAGACCAGCCTCTGCCGATGTTATGATTGATTTCACGCTAGCCCCAGCCGCAGATGCAACTATTGAATACTGCACATCAAACAAGATTGCCCTCGTGATGGGTACGACCGGACTAAGCGATGCGCAGCTAGAAAAAATAGACCAGGCTAGTAAAAAGATTCCTCTGATCCAAGCAACCAATATGAGTGTTGGAATGAATGTCCTTTTCGAAATCGTTGGAAAAGTAGCCGAAAAACTAGGGCAAGAATACGACATCGAAATAATCGAGCAACATCACCGCTTCAAGAAAGACTCTCCAAGCGGATCGGCTCTAACACTAGCGCAGCGAGTTGCTGATGGAGCAAAAAAAGATTACCCAGACTGCTTAAAGCATGGCAGAGAAGGTAAAGATGCCCTAAGAGAAAAGAGCGAAATCGGAATGCATGCAGTACGCGCAGGCGATATTGTTGGCATACATGAAGTAATATATTCAACATTGGGCGAGACCATCACAATCAAACATGACGCTCACACACGTGACAATTTCGTTAGAGGCGCCCTCAGAGCCGCACTTTGGCTAACTGGAAAAACTCCCGCGAGATACCAGATGAAAGATGTGCTTGGTTTGTAGAAGGAACTCATGGACATAAAAAAACCGGCAACGAGCCGGTTTTTTTTATGCCTTATAGGTTGCTTAGTTCTTAAACCTCACCCCTTTGCAATAAAACTTCTGCTGCGATACGTCTATTTACAGACCTAAGATTAACGACGCCCTTGAACGAAGAATCTTCATCTGCAACACACATGTACTCAATACCAAGCTCATTCATTTTACGAATAACTTCGGCTAACGGCATAGTTGGAGGTACAAC
>WGDE01000161.1 GCA_015493385.1 Phycisphaerae bacterium | reverse complement strand
TCATATATGTTGCAAATAAATCTTCTTTTCGTATCTGGCTTTGCTCAACAACGCTATCAAATGATTCAAGAGATTCACAAGTGCCCAGTTGATCGCCTGATTCATCAACCACAGGAGCAATACCTCTAATAGCAAAACCTCCGCGACCAACCTCAATGCCCTTTATACTTTTAGCTGATTTATTGGCCTCAACAACGGACTGTCTAAACGAAGTTAGATCGTCTGAAATATCAATCCACTCGCCATCTCTTTTCGCTTGGCGACTGCGCCAACTACGCAAAAAACTTTTGCTGTTTGAGAGATGAAAATGCATTTTCAATTTCGACTCGCTTGAGTATGACTCATATTTTTTGTTTACTGATCCCATATATTCACGTAGTTGCTCGCGTGCTTTTTGTACCGTAGGGTCCACTTCATCATCAATAGCTCCATTGTTTGCTAATTTATAGGCACTAATCACCTCTGGCTGTGCAGAGAAAAGAGTTGCTTCACTTAATGCCTTAGATGCGAGTCTATTGATGTTTTCTTTAACAAGTAAACAAGTATCTTTTGCAGAGTTATCAGCAACTTCCAACATCCTATCATATGTCTGAT
Organism: Phycisphaerae bacterium; assembly: GCA_015493385.1. Lineage (GTDB taxonomy): Bacteria > Planctomycetota > Phycisphaerae > Sedimentisphaerales > Sedimentisphaeraceae > S145-28. Next base: position 6,633 of record WGDE01000161.1, on the reverse strand, counting down.
TGGTTTCTAAATTCACGAGTTTTTTTATCGCTGTTCCAGTCAAAAATGCTATAACTGAAAAGGCCAATACAATAATGCATACTGTTGGCGAAATAAATTTTGTGCTAATCTTCATTAAACTTCCTACATAAAATAAACAATTAATCTATATAATTACAAAACCGTACTAATCCAGAGGTTCATACTCTAGTAATAAATAAGCAAATTTGTATAAGATGGCATATTAAACATTACACATAATTGTTCTGTCGTCACCTAAAGTGTGCTACTTTAGTGGTGTTATGCGAAGCTTGTATATTTTTGTCTAAATATCAAGATTTTCCATGATAATCATGTCATATTAAACAGCCAACCGCAGTAAAAACTAAACCACAAAAAAACATCTATTCAATAACCATACTCAGTCTTGAAAATAGCCGATATGAGACAAATGATACTTATTTAGCAATTGCTTGTTTTTTCTTGGCGCAAGCAATTGCTGGACTATAATGGCGATTTAAAAAAATTATTTTCAAGCGACTTAGATATAAAGAGGTAATAATGGCTAATATAGAAGAAAAATTCCTAGGTATGATCGTAAAAAAGGCATCTAGTGCCAATAAACACATTGTTTTGCCCGAAGGCGACGACCCTAGAATGCTTGAGGCTGCCAAGGTAATTGCCCAGAAAAAAATTGCAAAATTGACAATTCTTGGCGATTCTGCAAAAATAAAAGCTCAGCTCGAATCTTCTTCTACGGATATGACAAACATAATTATCATAACACCAAGCGAATCGAACAAAATCGAACAATACGCTCAAGCATTTTATGAACTGCGCAAGCATAAAGGCGTAGATTTAGAAAAAGCGACCGCTATGGTAAAAGACGTGATGTACTACGCAACTATGATGGTTAAGCTTGGAGATGCTGATGGTCTTGTCGCTGGTGCAGCGCATTCCTCAGCCGATACAATCAGGCCTGCCCTTCAGATTATTAAATCAAGCCCTTCAATAAAAACTGTCTCTAGCATGTTCTTCATGGCAAAAGAAGACACAACATATATGTTTAGTGATTGTGGACTAAACCAAAATCCGACACCAGAGCAACTATCAGATATCGCCCTTTCAACAGCCAAGACCGCGCAGCAGTTTGGATTTACTCCAAAGGTTGCGATGCTTTGCTATTCTACTAAAGGTTCTGGAATTGGGCCAGCGGTCGATATGATGAGCGAGGCAACCAAACTAGCCAAAGACAAACTCGCCTCTGATTTCCAAGGCGAATACGCAATAGACGGTGAAATTCAGTTTGATGCAGCCTTTGTTCCTGCGATCGCTTCTAGCAAGTGCCCTGATAGCCCATTAAAAGGCGAAGCAAACACATTCATCTTCCCAGACCTATGCTCGGGAAATATTTGCTACAAGGCAATCGAGAGAATTGCAGGTTTCAGCGCATACGGGCCAATCCTTCAGGGTATCGCCAAACCGGTAAACGATCTATCAAGAGGTTGCAGTAGCGATGATATCGTTGCAACCGTCGCAATAACAGCAATCCAAGCATCTTAATTAAAACATAAACGTGGACAAGGAATTTTGCAATAATGAAAATCTTAGTTATCAATTGTGGCTCAAGTAGTATTAAGTATCAAATCTTCAAGGTTAACGGCGAATATGAATTACTCGCCAAAGGACTCGTTGAGAGGATTGGCCTAAAAAACTCTCTCATCAAACACACGACAGTAGGCAAAGAGACTGTAACCTTTGAAATGGACTTGCCTGACCACAAGGCTGCTATGGATAGTATTGAGCCAATCTTGACAAACCCTGAGTATGGCGTTCTATCCGATATAAGTGAGATTGATGGTGTCGGTCACAGAGTTGTCCACGGCGGTGAAGTGTTTAAAGGTTCTGCCATTATTGATGAGGATAGCCTTGAGAAAATTCGCGATTTGATTCCGTTTGCGCCGCTTCACAACCCTCCAAATATCATTGGTATTGAGAGTTGCCAGCAAGCCCTACCTGGCGTAGCAAACGTTGCAGTATTTGACACAGCAATCCATCAGACTATGCCACCAAAGGCGTATATGTATGCATTACCAATCGACTACTACAAAAAAGATGGAATCAGGCGTTATGGATTCCACGGCACAAGCCATGAGTATGTCTCTGTTCAGGCTGCTAAGATTCTTGGCAGAAAACTCGAAGACATAAAAGTTATAACCTGCCACCTTGGCAACGGTAGCTCTATCACAGCTTTTGATAAGGGCAAGGTTGTTGACACCTCAATGGGGCTAACCCCGCTAGAGGGATTGCTAATGGGAACTAGAAGCGGCGATCTTGATCCTGCAATAATCCTAACAATCATGAAGAAGTACAATCTCTCTCCAGCAGAGATGGACAACATTCTAAACAAAGAGTCTGGGCTGAAAGGTTTGACTGGCAAAGCTGATATGCGCGATGTTCTAACTTTGGCCGAAGGCGGAGACTACGACGCTAAGGTAGCCGTTGAAGTGTTTGTATATCGAATTCAAAAGTACATCGGAGCATACACCGCCGCCCTATCAGGTGTTGACGCAATCGTCTTTACCGCTGGTATCGGCGAGAACAACCCATACCTTCGTGAGAGAATTCTCTCAAGCTTCGAATATCTTGGCCTAAGCGTTGACTCCAAAAAGAACGACGCTAACGAGATTACAATCTCCACTGAAGATTCAAAGGTAACCGCACTTCTAATCAGCACAAACGAAGAGCTAATGATAGCTAGAGATACCTATGAACTAATCAAGTAAATTTTTAAAAGCACTCAAATCCAGCAAGGGTTTGAGTGCTTTTTCTTTGCGCAGACAATTGTTTCGGATAAAAGTTATGGCAAAATCTAAACTTAGAAAATTTGTTCTGCATCTCCACAAACATATCGAACGCGATGCGCATTACGATTTGATGCTTGAATCGCTAGATTCAAACTCTCTAGAGACATTTCGCCTTAACTCCACTCTCAAACCGCTAGCCGCTGGCGAAGTAATAGCTCTCGAAAGAATCGCCCCGCATGATATTAAATTTCTAAGCTACCAAGGAAAAGTAAATGGCGGCAAAGGTAGCGTAGAAATTATCCAGAGTGGTCTCTTCGAACAGGAGCAAATAAACGGCGCTAGCTCGACAATCACTTTCGAAATCAATGGAAACAAACTCAAATTTTCCATGCAGCAAATCACTCCAGAGAACTGGCAACTTAGCTCTCTTAAGAATTAAAGCAACTATTGACAATTTCTGGAAAACCTATAGACTCTATATTTAGGTTTAATTTCATTCTGTTACTCTAGGGAAATAATATGATTAATACACAACAATCAACTAACAAGAATTCTCTCTCTGCAAAGAACTCGAAAACAAGCTCCCTGAGACTATTTTTCTCCCTATTGATATTGCTAGCCACAACAAATTATGCCTTGGCTAACTCTGCGAAGATTTGCGAGCATTACCTCGGCGCAGACGTGGGTTTTACCCAGAGTACAGACGCAACATTTAGTAAAGGTCTCTATTACGGTGAGGCTTGCGCATTTAAATTTAATATTGAAGCGACGGTGTACGACTCACAAGCGTATGATTTTGCTAGTGGAGATGTTAGCGATTCTGGTCGCTGCGAGTTCCAAATATATCTCCAAACTCAAGAATGGGGACTGCGCAGAGTGTTTAAGACCCCAAAAGACGCCCCCGCTCCAACTCTAAAAGACCCTGTTACTCAAATAGAGAACTATGAAAAGCACGTCAAGTGGTTTAATAATCGCCACGGTCATATGCCAGCATCGGTATCGTATCAAGGCGGCGGCGCTTCAACCGCCACAACTGGCAAGCTATTCAACTATCTTCTAGCCGGAAGAACGAGTAAACCTGATGGCTTATACAACAATGATATCGCTGTCTGGGCAGAAGAATCTTTACCGAGCAAAACTAAGTTTTACAATGTTTCTACTCGTTTTGGCGACGACCCCAGCGATACAGCAATTGCCAATGCAATCGCCGTTTTCGAAGAGGCCATAAAAAACAATGGTTGGTTTAGAGATTTCTGCCACTGGCACACCAATCCAATACATAGCAACAAAGCGACACTCTACAATTTCTACAAGGCTGTAAGAAAAACAATCAATGCGCATCCAGAAAAGAGAATTGTTACGGTCGGGTCTGGAACACACGCCCAGCAGGCTTGGTACAGAGCTATCGCAGACGCAAGCTTGAAAGATGACGGAGGCAAATTAACCGTTTCTGTTAGCTACAAGGTGCCAGACTGGATGCTCAAAAAATGGAGCTATGAAGGCTTCACTGCTAGACCTGTCGATTGTTTTACCATCCCAGCTTCGGTTAAAGTTGACACCACTGGAACAAGCCTAGCAGGCAAAGATTTAACGGCAATGGACGCAAGCAGCATTAGAAAATTGAGCCCAAATATATTCATTATTGAGGCACCATTTAATAAAACGACAGAGACGATAGATATTACTCTAGCCCCAACAACTAGCCCTAGATACGCAAATGAATCTCTTCCTATTATAACTTCAATCACCAAAGATGCACAAAACTGGACTATCACGACGAACATACCTGTAAAATTGGTTATATTCTCACTGCCATCAGGGGTTGATTTGTCAGAGATTCAAGCAAAAAACAGTGCTAATAAGGTTAAAGTTCCTCTTCGTCAGAACACTTTTACGCTCTCGCATAAGATTCCGCTCTCTATCGTCAGCGATTCGTCTCTTGATTATTATGCTGGCGTTATCTCTGAGCAGAAACAATCAACCCTTAAAAAATTATTCTAAGCCGCTATGGAAGCTCTAAGTAATTGTGCATTTGAGCTACCCCTACATTTTTTGTGGAAGATTCTCACTGATTTTGCTGATAATCTCTTTCGCCGCTGCTATTCTATCGCTGCGTTGCATCTGCTCCCTTTGCCCTTTAGATGGCCAAAGAGATGGTGCGAAAGACACTTTCTTTTTGCCAGAGCCCATCCAGATCAAAGCTCCGCTATCTCCACTTAGTAGCTTGGCGTCAAGACTCACCTTTTTATCAAAGCTGCGCACATCTACAACAAGAATTACAGGCGTGTCCAAAATCTCGGCCGCTTGAGCAATCCCTTTTGGGCTGACAAGTTTATCTAAGTCATAGTTATTAGATTTCAATAGTGCCTGAGATTGCAAGAGCGTCATAGGAGAATAGCCCTTTTTAAGAAGCTCAAGACTGAAATAATCCGATATAAGCCCCTTAACTGGCTCGTCAATATCTCCCTTAACCTCTACAATCGCAATCTTTTCAACATTACTAAAGTTGAAACCACGAAGCTGTGAGCCATCACTTGTAACACAACCACCAATAAAGATTGCCGCAGATAATAAAACTAGAGTTGCTAATTTAGACATTTTTTCTCCTATTAAATAAAAGTTCCCTAATCATTTATTTTAGCGTTTTTCTCGTATCTATCAAGAATCTTGTAGCAGATTGGCAAACTAAACCGATTTGAGAAGAATCAACCTAGAAAATAACTTGCAACTATTACATATGCAGATATAATCTTGCCTAAGGTGTGTTATTGCAGAGATGTTGCGTTAATATAAAAAAAGTTAGACGTATATATCTTAGCAACAATGAGTTAGAAGATAATTCTATTTATCTGCTAGCTGTGCAATTTGAGATGGCTATTAAAATGAAAATGCGACGATTCTAATGAAATTAACTAAGGAAACTGTTTTTCTAGCATTACTCATATCGGCAGTGCTTTTGGTTTGCATAGAACTACCAACTCAAAGTGCCTGCGCAGATGAGCAAAACATAGCACCGAGCAATTTAACCGTTCTTCCAATACAAATAGGTAGAGACAGCTATGGAATTGCAATGGTCGATAGCACAAGCGAGCATATGTGGGTCTATGAGATAAGCAAAAGTGGCTCTAATCGAAGGCTCAGGTTAATCGCAGCTAGAGACTGGAAGTTTGACAAACAGCTCAGTCAATACAATACCAGCGAACCAACACCAGATCAGGTTAAGGTTCTCTTAGAAAAAGCTAACAACATCGCAGGCGAAGTTGTTGATACTGAAAAATAAACACATGCTAATACTATAGGCGTAATAATTTTAGAAAGTTTAAGTTTATGGCAGACTATTATTCAATTGAAGAAGTAACTAAGATACTCGATAAAACAGAAGCAGAAATACGCGAGTTTGTCCACGATGGTAAAATCAGAGAGTTCTACGACAATGGAACAAAGATGTTTAACAAAGAGGAAGTTGATGCTCTTAAAATAGATTTAGCTCCACTCTCTCTGGATCTCGATGACACTGGAATCGATGGTAGCTCTATTAAACTCAGCGACACTGATGCTCCAGATGCTGACGAGAGCTCTATAATAGGCCTTGCCGCTCTTGACGATACAGCTGAAAACTCAAAACCTGAGACAAAAACTGAATTCTCTCTTGAAGAGAGTAGCCTTGATAATGAAATGAGCAGTATGATTGAACTATCTGAGGCAGACACTAATTTCGGGCAAACGAGTAGCGGAATCAATATCCTCGAAGATAGTAATGATGAATTCGGTTCACTGGAAGATTCAATGGCCGATACGAAAGACTCTGATGCAATTGACGCAGACGACACTGACAGTATTGGAGATG
>WGDE01000160.1 GCA_015493385.1 Phycisphaerae bacterium | reverse complement strand
GGCAGCGTCAGTTGTGTATAAGAGACAGCCAGTAATCACCCATGTTGTATGCACAGAAAGGAAGCATTGCAAATGGATCGCGGCGAAGTTGTGCTTTAACATCAAGAGCAGCAGCAGTTGGCTCTGATGCAGCTGTTGCACCCATATAAACACCGTGGTCCCAGTCAAGAGCTTGAGTTACTAGAGGTACAACCGATGTACGACGACCACCAAATATAAATAAATCAATTGGAACGCCAGCAGGGTTCTCCCAGTCAGGGCAGATTGATGGACATTGCGCAGCTGGAGCAGTGAATCTAGCGTTAGGGTGTGCACCTTTTTCGCCAGAAGCAGGAGTCCATTCATTGCCTTTCCAGTCAATTCCGTGTTCACATGGGCCATCACCATCTTCCCACCAAACGTCGCCATCATCTGTAAGTAGGCAGTTTGTGAAGATTGAATTCTTAGAACATGACGCCATAGCCATTGGGTTTGTTGCATTGTTTGTTCCAGGTGCAACGCCGAAGAAACCAGCTTCAGGGTTGATTGCGTATAGCTTGCCATCATCACCGATCTTCATCCAAGCAATATCGTCACCGATACATTCAACCTTCCAGCCTTCAACTTTTGACTGAAGCATTGCTAGGTTTGTTTTACCGCAAGCACTTGGGAATGCCGCTGCAACGTGGTATTGGCGTCCTTCTGGATTAGTCAAACGAAGAATAAGCATATGCTCAGCCATCCAACCCTCTTTTTTTGCCATAACAGAAGCGATACGTAGAGCAAGACATTTCTTGCCAAGCAGCGCATTTCCACCATAACCAGAACCGTATGACCAAATCTTAGCTTCATCAGTAAAGTGAGAAATGTATTTGTCGTCCATTGATGCGCAAGGCCAGATACCGTTATCACTTTCTCCTTCTGCTAGAGGTTTTCCAACAGAGTGAAGGCATGGAATAAATTCGCCATCACTACCGAGGATATCGAGTACCTTGTCTCCAACACGAGTCATTATGTGCATATTGCATGTAACATAACCACTATCTGTAATCTCTACACCGATCTTGGCGATTGGAGAACCGATAGGACCCATTGAGTATGGAATAACATACATTGTGCGACCAGCCATACAACCGTCGTAGAGCTTTGTCATTTCTGATTTAAGCTCATCTGGGTGAATCCAATTGTTTGTTGGACCTGCATCTTCTTCGTTCTCGCAAGCGATGTAAGTGCGTTTTTCAACACGAGCCACATCAGATGGGTCTGAACGGAATAGGAAGCTGTTCTCTTTTTTTGCTAGAGGAGTAGCCAGTCCTGAATCTACCATCTCTTGCATGATTGTATCGTACTCAGCTTTCGAGCCATTGCAAAGATATATAGAATCTGGTTTACACAGTTGAGCTGTTTCTAAAACAAACTCGTTTAGTTTCGCGTTGCCTAGACTGACGAGTTTGTCATATCCAGCAACGTCCATTTTTGATTTTAGAAATTCCACGATTTTTTCCCTTTAATCAAATTAGAATTAACAAAGATTGGTTATATATACTTAGCAGCGTGCCGAGTACGCCAAATCTATCGAATTCTATTGGGTAATCGCTGTAAAGTCAAAAAGTTTTTACTAACTTAAAAGAAAACTCTTGGCAACTGGCCAAGAGTTTAATGTGTGTCGAATTGGAAAAGTCTGGATGTTGCTCCGTGTTGTGCCTACAGCCTACAAGTTCTTATATCTGTTACTATGATGCCTTTGGCTCCAAGTTCGTATAGGGAGTCCATTATATTGTTTATGCCCTTGCGTTTTGTCATTGCTTTTACGGCCACCCAATTTTCCTTATTTAGAGGTGATATTGTTGGTGACTCTATACCTGGTGTTAACTCCAGTGCTTTTTCAAGTACATCTTGTGGGCTGTCGTATTCAATCATTGCATATTCACCGGCAACTATAACACCGCGCAGCCTTTCTATGAAAAGATTTACTTCACGCTTGTCGCAAATCTTTTTGTCTCTAGCAATTACCGATGCCTCGCTCGTCATAATCGGCTCACCAACCGTCTTAAGGCCAGCAGCAATTAGAGTTTTGCCGCTTTCTACAACATCGGCAATAACATCTGCGACTCCTAGCTGGATTGAAATTTCAACAGCTCCATCAAGCTCTACAACCTCAACATCAACTCCGCGGCGAGCCATATCAGCCTTGACTATATTAGGATATGATGTTGCGATGCGCAAGCCACCAAAATCATCAGGTTTAAGATTGCTTTCTTTTGGAAGTGCGTAGAAAAAGCGGCTTTTTCCAACTCCAAGCCCCATCAAATCAACAACATCGCTTTGGCTATCGAGTGCTAAGTCGCGACCCGTTATACCCATATCTAATATTCCATTGCTAACGTAGACGGCTATGTCGCGAGGTCTTAGATATATAAACTCTATTTCATTCTCTTTATCTATGGCGATTAATTCTCTACCATCTCTTTTGCACTTGTAACCAGCTTCTGTAATCAGTTCGATAGAAGCCTTACTTAGTGCTCCTTTGTTTGGAATCGCTATTCTAAGCATTTATATATTCCTGATAACTTTGTTTTCTTTGGTATCTACAGATACTTGTACACATCTTCTAATGTTAGTCCAGAGGCTATCATCATTACTTGAAGATGATAGAGCAGTTGAGATATTTCTTCTGCCGTTTTCTCTTTCCCTTCATATTCAGCTGCAATCCAAACTTCACCAGCCTCTTCATTGATTTTTTTGCCAATAAAGTGTATACCTTGATTTAACTCTCTTACAGTACCAGAGTTTGGGTCGTTTGCTGCTATCTTTGTCTGTAATTCTTCAAATAACTCTTCAAATCGTTTCATAATAACTCTCATTTTTTTACCAGTTTAGTATGTATAAACAATAGTTTGTTTCATATGTGCCAACAAAAGCTAGAGCTTACACAATATTTGCCGTTAGTATATCATCAACCGCACTTTATACAAACAAGAAAATACGTACTTGATTGGCGCAGGCTTCATTGAGATGGTCTAAGAGGGGCATTTGGAAAGTTGATGCATTTGTATTACTCAAAATAACTACCCTTCTCTTGCTGTATGTATTTATCTGAAATATAAGCAATTAATTCAAAGAGTCGCTTGATAATTGCCGAGTAATTGTTAGCGTTCCATTAAGTTTTGTTTGAGCGACTCTTGACAAACTTTGCTGAAAGTCGTATAGTGAAGTTTGAAAAATTGTATTTAAGTGAGGTATATTAAATTGGCTCGCATAATAAAATAGACAAGTTAAACCCAGATGCCTGAGAAGTTGATAATTTCTTAGCTCTGGGTTTTTTTATTGGAGACACCTAAAATGCCAATGTACATTAAAGAAATAAATTGCCCGATTTCAGGAAACTTAGAGTTTCTGTCTTCGGGTTTTTTTATGTCTAAAAGGAGGTGGTTATTTTCAAAAAAATAATTTCAACTCAGGACGATGAGCAAATAATGTAATTATCAGATAATTAAGAATTCCTTAACCTAAAAAATAGGAGCTATTAAAATGGATGCATTAGAGCAAAAAGTTGCAAACAGTCTAAAAAAATCAGGTTGGTGCACAGAGATACGTGAAGGCGAAGAGATGGTTGGTTACAAACCTAGATCTAAGAAAATGTTCTATGGTAAATTGTTTCATCTTTGTCACGACCATGAAATAGACGAACTATTGCACCATAATTATTCAAAATAATGTTTTTGACCTATAACCCAAAAAGGCTCTATTTCTCTAGTTTTGAGAAATAGAGCCTTTTTTATTTAACGGTTTTAGCTTTATAACAGGGGACCTCAATTCTGTTACGGTGAGATTATCGGATAAAGTTTGTAAAGTAGGGTGCTAGATTGTCGATGAATACCAAGTGAGCTCATCTTGGGTCTATCACGGAAGAAATCACGGCGAAATGGAGTTTTAGATATGCGTAAGATAATTAGTGTAGCAAACAGGCTACCAGTTACGGTAGGTAGAAGCATTACTAAATCTAGTGGGGGACTTGTATCTGCGCTTGATGGTGTTGCTGGGCAATTTGATATTAATTGGGTTGGTTGGCCGGGCACTTCCTTTAAAAACTCTCAGAGGGCAAAAGATGTTGAAAAACGATTGATCGAAGACTACAACTGCTCTCCCGTTTTTCTGAGTAAAAAAGAGGTTTCTGCATTTTATGAGGGATTTTCAAACGGTAGCCTATGGCCACTATTGCATTATATGAGTCAATACGTTGACCATGATGAACGATGGTGGGACGAATATCAGAAAGTTAACATTTACTTTGCAGACAAAGTAATGGAGACAGCTAAGAAACAGGATCTAATATGGGTTCATGATTACCATCTAATGCTCGTGCCAAGATTGTTGAGAAAGCGCAGACCTGATCTGCGCATTGGTTTCTTCCTGCATACACCTTTTCCATCTTACGAAGTATTTCGATGCCACCCACATCGTAGCGAATTGCTAGAGGGTTTGCTTGGAGCCGATCTTGTAGGGTTCCATACTTTTGGTTATATGCGACACTTTCGAAGCTCTGTTATGCGACTTCTGAATCTGGAATCGCAGATGAGCAATATCAAATATCAAAATAGAAATGTGCATATGGGCGTCTACCCGATTGGCGCTAACTCTGGAGCGTTCATAAAGGAATTGTCAACCGATAGATTTGAGAAGCAAAAAGATATTTTTAAAGACACCTTCCTTAATAAAAAGATTATCCTGAGCGTTGAGCGTCTTGATTATACAAAAGGGATTGCTCGAAGGCTTGAAGCTATTGATAAATTTCTAGATGGCTGTAGCTATAAAGAGAATGTTTGTTTTGTATTTGTGGCAATACCATCGCGAGGTGAGATTGCGCAGTACCAACAATTGCGTGAACAGGTAGAAGGTCTTGTTGGTAGGATTAATGGCAAGCATGCCACTCTTAATAATACACCTATTAAATTTATCCATCAGTCAGTAGATTTTACGCAGCTTTGCGCATTGTATTCAATTGCTGATGTGGCGATGATAACTCCGTTAATAGATGGAATGAATCTTGTTGCAAAGGAGTATGTTGCTTGTAAGAAAGATAAGCCTGGAGTGTTGATGCTTAGTGAGTTTGCCGGCGCGGCAGGAGAATTGTTTAAGGCAGTTAAGGTGAACCCTTACGATATTGATGAGATGGCCGAGAAACTTAGCTATTGTCTCAATATGCCTCTTAAAGAACAGCTATCTAGGATGAAGGGTATGTATGAGCGAGTGGTTGAGTATGATGCAAAATATTGGGCTAAAACCTTTCTTGGTGATTTAGAGAAATATTCAGGCAATAAGCCGATTCAGGCAACTCAAACCGTAAACTCTCTCTCTCTGGTTAAAAATAAATTTGCTTCTGCCAAGAAGATTGCCTGCTTCATTGATTACGATGGGACTCTAAGGGAGTTTGTGGACGATCCTAAAATGGCATCACCAACAAAACAGATTATTTCTCTTCTAAAGCAATTGCAGAAATGCTCGCGTGTTGACACATATATTATAAGTGGTCGTAAGGCAGAGAATCTTTCGGAGTGGTTTGGTGATTATAACTTTACTCTCGTTGGAGAACATGGTTACCGCTATCGCCAAGCAGGCACTGATCAATGGAAGTTATTAGCTGATTCGTTCGACACTAGTTGGAAGAAACAGGTAATAGAAGTTTTTAATCAATATGCTGGTACAACTCCCGGTAGTTTTGTAGAGGAAAAGATATCTGCAGTTGTTTGGCATTACAGAAGAAGTGATCCTGAGTTTGGAAAATTAAAAGCTCAGCAATTAATTTCTAGCCTATCAGAGATGATGACTAATATGCCAGTCGAGGTTCATCACGGCAAGAAGATAGTTGAGGTTACCTCAATGCAGGTCAATAAGGGTGTTGCGCTTATGAAGCTCACACGTGGCAAAAAATATGATGTAATTCTCTGTGCCGGCGACGATCAAACAGATGAGAGTATGTTTAGAATTGAAAATGATAAACTGTTGAAAATAAAAGTTGGTAAAGGTGATACGTTTGCAGATTTAAGAGTTGCCTCGCCAGCTAAATTTATATCAATGTTATCTACTGCAATTAAAAGTATTAAATAAGGATGCCATAATTTTTAGTGTCCTACTAGAAATACGTAAGGAGTAAGATTAGTGAAAAGTCTTGATTATGGTGTCATCGGTAACTGTAAGAGCGCAGCGATAGTTTCTAATATTGGCTCGATGGATTGGCTTTGTCTGCCCAACTTTGATTCCGCTTCTATCTTTGCAAAGCTTCTTGATAAAAAGAAAGGTGGAAGTTTTGAGATTAAACCAGTTGGAAAATATAACATTAAGCAAGAATATATAGACCGAACAAATATCTTGGTGACAAGTTTCTCAAGTGGTAGAAATAAGTTTGAAGTAATTGATTTTCTGCCAAGGTACAACAATCAAAGTGGTAGTTGTCACTGCCCTCCAGATGTTATCCGTTATTTTAGAGTTATCTCAGGAAGGCCAAGAATTAAAATTATATGTAAGCCAAGACCTGGCTATGCACAGTATGAGACAATTCTTGAGAAGCATAGCGATTGCTTAAAATACACAACTTCTGCAGGAAATTATGAATCGTTCTATATGTATTCAAATATAGAACATGACAATCTTACAAAAGCTAAGGAGTTTGCCCTTACTAAAGATAGCTATGTTGTGATTAGCTACAATCAGAAAATTTCTCTGCCAGATATTGACTCTATAACGCTTGAGTACGAAAAGACAAAAGTCTATTGGATGAGTTGGGTCTCGGATACAAGTTTACCTGCCGGTATGCCACAAAAATATCGTGATGCGGTTTTGCGCAGCTCTCTCGTATTAAAGACTTTGGCGTATCAAAAGAGCGGTGCGATTTTAGCCGCTATCACGACATCTCTACCTGAGACGATTGGAGAAGTTCGTAATTGGGATTATAGATTCTGCTGGATACGAGATGCATCAATGACTATCAGCGTTATGAGTCGGCTAGGCCATTTTAATGTTGTTAAGCGTTTTCTTGAATTCGTCTTAGATATTGTTCCATACAAGAATGAAAAGATTCAAATCATGTATGGTATTCATGGCGAGAAAAAACTCGTTGAAAAAGAATTGCCTTGGCTAGAAGGTTATGAAGCAAGCAAGCCAGTGCGCATTGGTAATGCCGCCTATAAGCAAAAGCAAAATGATATATATGGCGTTCTTATGGATGTCATATACCAGAGTCTAACTCTTTTCAGAAACAACCTAGACAATCAAGAAGAACTTTGGACAGTTGTTAGAACGCTTGTTAGACATGTGAATAAGAACTGGAAAAAGGCTGATCGAGGAATATGGGAATTTAGGAGCGAAAAGAAGTTTTTTGTATTCTCGAAGATTCTATGCTGGGTGGCTATGGATAGAGCAATTAAGATTGCCGATTTGTTTGGCAAATCAGGCTATGCAGATAAGTGGTCTATTCTTCGTGATGATATAAAGAGTGAAATCTTGAAAAAGGGATGTTCGAAAAAACATGGATTTCTTACTCAATCGTATTCAGACGAGAATCTCGATGCGGCAAATTTACTTGCGGGCCACTATGGTTTTATAGCGGCTGATGACCCAATTTTTGTAAATACTGTTATGAAGTCCTACGAAAATCTTTGCGTTGATGGGTTGATGTATCGTTATCGTAATGCAGATGATTTTGGTGTTCCATCTTCTTCATTTACAGTTTGTACATTCTGGATGATTAAGAGTCTCTATAGTATAGGCAAAAAAACTCTCGCTAAAAAATTATTTGATCAGCTATTAGGAAGAATGAATCATCTCGGTTTGCTTAGTGAAGATATGGATTTCAAAACAAAAAGATTGCTTGGTAATTTTCCGCAGGGCTATAGTCATCTTGCGTTAATTGATACTGCATTGATGCTCTATGCAGATGAAAATGATGAAGTTGTCTGCGATGCAATGATGCCAGACATTGATGCTTTATAGCATATCTAGTCTTTACAAAAGGGGCGTATCTCTAAAGAGATGCGTCCTTTTTTTGTTTGCCGATAGCCCGATAATGTGTGGCGGGCTTCTTTATGGCTAGTCATTGTCTGTGGAGGTTCAGCATGAATTTTGTGTAGTTGGCAATTTATCAGAATATGCTCATATTAGTGAAATATTAAGAAAAGTGCCACATCAAAATATACGATGAATCAGTAAGTTTTTCATCTTAGTAAATAGATAGGTGAATCTTTTAGTCTAAATTGCTAAATAAAGATATGGAATTTTATTGTTGTATTAAGGAGTTTGAGTAATGGGTAAGTTTGGGGGGGTGTTACTATTGAGTGTTATGTTTCTCGCTTTCGTGGTGGTGGACAATGTTTTAGCAGAGGATGCATCGCAAGTTAGTATCATTGCTAATAAAGATATTGGTATTAGCAGTGTGCAAGCAAAGGATATCAAGGGTGTCTTTCTTGGCAAGCAGACTAAAATAGATGGTGCGAAGGTTGTCATCGTTCTCTTAAAGAAGGGTGATGCTAACGATATATTTCTCAAGACATACATTGGCAAGACCGCTAAGCAATTTAGTAGCTACTGGAAGAAACGTGTGTTCTCTGGAAAGTCCAGAATGCCAAAGTCTTTTAAAACAGGCAAGGAAGTTGCGGAGTATGTTGCATCTAAAAAGAATACAATAGCTTATATTGCTTCGTCTTTAGCACAAGATGCAACAATTAAGGAAAGTATAAAAATTCTTTCAGTAGAGAAGTAATAATAAAAGGGAAAAAGATATGAAATTTTTAAAATACATATTTAGTCTGTTGTTGGTATCGGGTTTATCTTTAAGTGCTTGCGCTGTTGAAGTTGACTTTAGTGAAAATGATGTGCTTGGCAAATATGTTGGAGTTGTAGATATCCACGGCTTTATCTCTCAAGGATTTATTAAAGATTCAGGAAATAACTATATTGAGAATGGCACAGATGGCTCATTCAATCTACGTGAGATGGGAATCAACTTCAGTACATCTTATGGCAACCTAAGATTAGCAGCCCAATTATTTGCAGGGACTCTTGGAAGTCGTTATGACGACAATATCATTCTTCACTGGGCAGTAGCAGATTATCACTGGAAAGATGAGATTAGCTTCCGTGGTGGTAAAATGAAAATGCCTTTTGGTCTCTACAATGAGACTCGCGACATTGATGCGTTTAGAACAAGTATTTTTCTTCCAAATGCAGTCTACAACGAAAACTATAGAGATCCATTCAGTAGTATAACAGGTGGTGGTATCTATGGTACTCTTGATGCTAGTGACTATGGTAGTTTTGATTACCAGTTCTATGTTGGAGTTCCAGATGTTGACGATAATGGCACTGCGATAGACACAGCCAATAATTTTCCAATGATACAGAATGTTAAAGATTTCACTCTACAACAGATGGTTGCAACTCAAATGTTCTGGAATACTCCTATTGATGGTTTAAAGGTTGGTGGTAGTTATCTAACACCAGATTATGACATCAATGGGTACTCTACAGGTATGCTTGGATTCCCAGCCGCAGGCGCACCGTTGAAACTTAATGTTGATGGTTCTCATGTTTGGGCATTTTCTAGTGAATATACTATTGGTGATTTAGTTCTTGCTGCAGAGTATATGCGTATGACAGGTGGAATCTATAATGGTAGTACCAAGGTAGGCTCTCTAAACCAAATGGGATACTATGGCAGTGCAACCTATCAATTTACTGATAAATTAAGTGGTGCCGTTGCCTACTCAGTATTCTACGATGACAAAGCTGATAAAGATGGTGATAAGAAGGTTGCTATGGGCGGCAAGAAATATCAGGCATGGAATAAAGACTTCTCAATCTCAGCAAAATACGACATTAGAGATAACTGGGATGTAAAGGCAGAGCTTCACTTTGTCGATGGTGCTGCTCAATATCTCTCTGCTAGTAATTCAGGTGATTTAGAGTGTTATACAACTATGTTGGCATTTAAGACTTCATATTACTTTTAGATTGTTAAGTGTGATTATATGGAAGAGCTAAGATGAATTCTGGCTCTAACATTTTCTAGATATACATTGGGAGTTTGTTTAATGAAAAAAGGCATTGGTTTAAAAATTTTCTTAGCTGTAGGTATGGTCCTAGTGGGCTATCTTGTTTCAATTATTTTTAGTACTGTTGGTAATATTCATATGGAGGCTATGTTGGACGGAATTGCCGACGGTGAAGTGGATAGCCGTAGGGCGCAGATAGCATTTAAAAATCAAACCAGTCTCTATAGTGATGCAGTGGTGATGGGAGAACAAGAACTTCTTGATAATGCAAGTAAGAATGCCGCTATTATTACTGAGGCTTTAGCTAGTCTTTCTCAGAGAGATCGTTTGCCGCAAGAAGCTATAGTATTACTAAACAATATTATAAGCTCTCATGATAAATACACCTCGCTTGCTCAGAAAACGTATGGCCAACTCTGTAGTGATGATGAAGATATTGACACAGAAGTCTTATCTTCTCTAAGCGAAGAGTCTAAGGTGTTGACTGATCAGTTTCAGGAGTTAACTAAAATTTTCTCCGATAGTCTCAAGAATGAGCTAGCTCTTATGAGTGCGTATGCCCATAGAAATAGCTATGCCAATATTACTTTCTTCTTGATAATGGCAATCACATGTATCTTTATGACTATCTTTATTGTAAGGCGCTACGTTCTAAAACCTATTAAGACTGCTATTTCAGATATCACTAGCGAGACGGTTATGATGAAAGATGCAACAAGTAAGATTCGTGAGCAATCTAGAGTATTAGCTAGTGGTATTACAGACCAAACTTCTAGTTTTGAAGAGACTGCATCGAGCCTTGAAGAATTGTCTGCTATGACCAAACAAAATGCTAGTAGTGCAGAGCAGGCAAATATTCTTACCGATCAATCTTGGGCATCTGCTAAGAAGTGTAATGAGTCTATGAAGAAGATGAATGAGTCTATTGAGAAAATCATGAATTCTTCTAATGAAACAGCTAACATCGTCCGCGTTATTGATGAAATTGCCTTTCAGACTAATCTGCTAGCATTAAACGCAGCAGTTGAAGCTGCTAGGGCGGGTGAAGCTGGTAAGGGATTTGCCGTTGTAGCAGAAGAGGTGAGGAATCTTGCTATGAGAAGTGCCGAAGCGGCAAAAGATTCTACTAAATTAATTAATGAATCAGTAGTTAATTCTAAGCAGGGCGTGGAGATAACTAAAGAGGTGACAGATGTTCTTGCAGAAATAACTGATGAGGTTCACAAGACTAGCGATCTTGTTGAGGAAATATCTTCGGCTTGCAATGAACAGGCAACTGGTATTGAGCAAATCAATGAAGCGATGGTTAAGATTGATAGTATATCGCAAAAGAGCGCTGCTTCTGCAGAAGAGAGTTCTGTGGCTAGCGAAGGCTTAGCAAGTCAGGCTAGGCATCTAGACTCTGTAGTTGGAGAGCTAATACAAGTCGTTGGTGTTGATAGTTCTGAGAATATGGCAAGCAAGCAAAGATCCGCTGTATCTGTTAATAATCTAGATTCTCAGCTAACAATCAACTCTCAAGAATCTCAAAATGATTTCTTTCATGAGATAGCTCAATCTTAAGGGACAATCGTTTATTAGGATTGAATATCTTGAAATTTCAAAGGGCCTTCTCTAAAAAAAGAGACGGCCCTTTTTTATAGAAATATCTAGAGATTTTCTTGGGATAGAATGTATTTAACCACGCTATCGCTAATGTTGTTGCCTATGACTTTGTCCGCATTCTTTTTAACTTCATCAATTGCATTAGAGACTGCGATACTTGTGGCTCCAAGTTTGCTGAGCTTCATCATATTTATATCGTTGCTCTGGTCGCCAAAAACAACCACATCGGATATTTTGTGGTTTGTTAATTTTGTCAGTTCCAAGACGGCATTATCTTTACGTGCTGATTTATCGTGAATGGTGAGCCAAAACCAGCCTAGGCTGTATGGGTTTTCAAATAAGAAGCAATCTAGCATATCTCCAAATTCATTCTCTATCGCGCAGCTGAGTTTTGTCATTGCCTCTTCATTTGAGATTGCCATAAAGCACACAATCTGTTCATGAAGAATATCCTTTAGAGACTTTATCTCTTGCGCATGTTCACTGTGGCCCTCTGTTTTATCTCCGAGAAACCAACGCATACCATCGTTGCTGACATCTTCGTAGTAGAGCCTGTCAACGTTGTTGAGATGACTAGTTACAAACAATTTGATATTGTGGTCATTGCATATATCTATAATGCCTACGCAGATATCGTTATCGATATTATTTATGATGTGATGTTTGCCAGTTGGATAGTCTGAGATATATGCGCCGTTAATTTCTATGATTGGTAGTTTGAACTTGAGCTCGCCTAGTAGTTGTCTAAGAGATGCGATGTTGCGTGCGCTTGCTATTGAGAAGTCTATTCCAGCCTCCAAGATTTTTTCAATACCGTAGCGCGAGAAATCACTTAATCTTGGACTGTTATCTAAGAGTGTGCCGTCAAGGTCTGTTATATATAGTTTCGCCATTATTATTCCAGATTATACTGCGTCAATTATTTTGCCACTGGTAATATCTTGGATTGTAGTCTTGCCTGGTTCTACAACTAAAAAGTCATCGCTGCGCCAATTTCCATCAACCATTCTTTGCAGAAGATTGCTTGAACCTTCTATTTTATCAAAGCTCCAACCTAGCTCGTCTGCGCATTGCTCTGTATAGGATGCATAGCTCTGGCGAATATCTTTATCTAGAAAATCCCAGTCAACATAACTCGCCCATTTATATTCACTCATCCAGTTGCTTTGGACATCCATTAGATACTGTGCGTTTTCTTTGCCATACTTTTCTATATATTCTTGCAGAGTTTTTTCATGGTTCTTCTTACTTGGCTGATTATTGTTCTCTATCCAGCCAGGGCTATACCAATATATTCCGTTGTGAGATTCAAAATATTGTTGGTACTTTTCTTTTGAACCAAGCAGTATTGTTATGCAGTCATGCCCGCGCGGGATTACCATTGGGATCTCGCTGCTGAGCCCAACTGTCCCGTTGCTACACAAGGCATACCCAAAGATTATAGCATCGTATTTTCGGCCTTGGATATCGCAGGTCTGTGCGACTTCTCTTTTGAGTTCTTCGCGCAGTTTGTCTGGTTCGTTGTGTAGGCCTTGTTTTAATAAATAGATATCTACAAAGTTGTGTGTTTTTGCAGCGCAGTAATATGCTTCACGTTGAAGAACCTTGCAGACTATAAATTTTAACCTCAGCGGTCTTGAGTTGTTAGGCGTCTCTTTAGTCATCAGCTATTTTTTGCGCAATGCGAGTGTGTAGGTTTTGCGACCTTCAATAATATATTTACGCTCAAAGTTTGTTCCGACCATCTCACCATCCTTTGCTCCAGCGCCTCGTATAAATTCTATCTTTTCAAATTTATCCATAAATCCAGAAAATGCATCGAGCATCCACTCGAAATAGTCTTTGTGATCGGTGGCAATGTTTATTATTCCATCTTTCTTGAGAGTTCTATGAAATTGTTCTATATTTGCAGGGCATATCAATCTTCGCTTGTTGTGTCTCGCCTTTGGCCAAGGATCGGGGAAGTATATGTGGTACTGAGAAACAATCTCATTCGCCACATGCTCAGGAATCCAGACCGCCGCATCTGTGCGCAGCATTCTTGCGTTTGCAATTGCCCATCGCCCAATACGGTCTACTGCTGCGCGGTAATATTTGCTTGCCCATTCGATTCCAAGAAAGTTTATTTCAGGAAAAGCTTTTGATTGATTAACAATAAAAGTTCCTTTTCCAGAACCGATTTCAATATGCAATGGTGCGCAACGTCCGAAAACTTTGTTCCAATCTACTTCTTTTTCAAAATCTTCTTGCCCCAATACGTATTCGGGGAATTCCTTAAGTACTCTATTCGCCATTTTTCGCCATATATTAACTTCACTATAATAGATAATAACCTGAGGTGTAATTTTGGCATCAAACACAAATAAAGTCAAGCTTACTTAGGTTCGATATTTGAAATGATTGAACACATTTAGTCTACAAGCGTATTTATTTAACAAAGTAGTTTATGTTAGGAAGGGATTTTATGGTATCTAGCATATTAAAGCTTAGAAAACATAGGGTATTGATAGATGTTGATACTCAATATGATTTCTTTGTTAGTCAAGGCTCCCATTGCATACGTAACCACAGAAGAGTGCTTAAGAATTTACGCAGAGTTCTAGCGTGGTCTCGAATTAATAAAATTAAAAGCGTATCTACCCTTCAGACGTACTATGATAACGGAGACCATGATTACTGCATTGATGGAACCGATGGACATAGAAAACTTGGTTACAGTATACGCCATAGTCATATTTTGTTCGATTCTGACAGAAGTACAGACCTACCAAGAAATATTCTTAGGGAATATGATCAAATTGTTTTGAGCAAAAGAAATGAAAACCCTTTTGATGAACCACGCGCCGAAAGAATTCTTAGTGAATTAAGAGCAGACGAGTTTATTGTAATAGGTGCCAATGGTGAAGGTGCTGTTGGTGTGACGGTTCTCGGTCTGTTGCAAAGAGGTAAGAAAGTGACAGTAGTTACTGACGCAGTGGGGTATCAAAATCGTGATGCTTATGATTTAATGATTCGCAAAATGATAACTAAGGGAGCCAATGTTGTAGACACAAAAAATCTTGCGGGTATGAGTAAGCTCGCCAATGCTAGTGTTTGTTCATGCAAGAGATGTAAAGGAAGATTGAGTAAAAGTAAATCTAAAATAGATGCAGCATAAGTTGCCTTTGAAATCAATATCACATTAAAAAGCTCAAGTTGTAAAATACTTGAGTTTTTTTTGTAAATGACAGTGGTTAAAACACTTTTAAACATTGACAGCGCAAAGTTACTAAAATATACTCACGGGGTTGAAGGTAACTTAAATTTGTAAAATAATGTTACAACCTTTTTTTAAAATTATTAGGAGAAAGTCACATGGCTCAGAAGAGAGTTTATTTCTTCGGCAACAAGAAAGCAGAAGGAAATGCCTCTATGAAGGAACTCCTTGGTGGCAAAGGTGCCAACCTTGCAGAGATGACACGTTTGGGTGTTCCCGTTCCTGCCGGCTTCACAATTGGAACAGCTGTTTGCGATGAGTATTATGGCAACAAAGGTAAGTGGCCAAAAGGTCTCGAAGAAGAAGTTGATAAAAATGTGAGGAAACTTGAAAAGGCAATGGACGCTAAATTTGGTGATCCTAAAAAACCTCTTCTTGTGAGTATCCGTAGTGGTGCTGCAGTTTCTATGCCTGGTATGATGGATACAGTTCTTAATCTTGGGCTAAATGATGAAGTTGTTGCCGGCCTTATTGAAAAGACAAATAATCCTCGTTTTGTTTATGATATCTATCGTAGATTTATCGATATGTTTGGTGATGTTGTAATGGGTTGCCATCATGAGCATTTTGAAAAGGCTCTTGCTGCGGCAAAGAAAAAAGCAGGCGTTGAAAATGATAATGAGCTTACTGCCGATCAGTTAAAGGAAGTTGTTGAATCATACAAAGCTATCTATAAAAAACATGTGGGCAAGCCATTCCCTCAAGATCCAAGACAACAGATGATTAATTCAATCAATGCTGTATTTGATTCTTGGAATATCGACCGCGCAGTTAAGTATCGCAAGCTACACAATATTGCTGGTTTGCTTGGTACTGCTGTTAATGTTCAGGCTATGGTCTTTGGTAACATGGGGCAAGACTGTGGTACTGGTGTGTGCTTTACACGTAACCCAAGTACAGGTAAAAAAGAATTCTATGGCGAGTTCCTCATGAACGCTCAGGGCGAGGATGTTGTTGCTGGTATTAGAACTCCGGTTCCACTAGCAAAGCTAAAGAAGGTAATGCCTAAGGCGTACAAAGAGTTGACTACTCTTATGACTCGTTTGGAAAAACACTACAAAGATATGCAGGATATGGAGTTTACAATACAACAGAAAAAACTCTACGTTCTTCAAACTCGTACAGGAAAGCGTACTGCAGCTGCAGCTGTTAAAATTGCTGTGGATATGGTCAAAGAAAAAATGATCACACAAAAGCAAGCTGTTACAAGAGTGACTCCTGAGCAGATTGATATGTTATTACACCCAAGCTTCGATAGCAAGGCAAAGCGTGTTGCTGTTGCTAAGGGCTTGCCAGCTTCTCCTGGTGCGGCTGTTGGTCAGGTTGTTTTTGATGCAGAGACTGCTGAAAAATGGAGCGCGGCGGGCAAGAAGATTATTTTAGTTAGAATTGAGACAAGCCCAGAAGATATTGGCGGCATGGCAGTTGCTGAGGGTATCTTAACAGCACGTGGTGGTATGACATCACATGCTGCAGTAGTTGCACGTGGCATGGGTATATGTTGCGTTGCTGGTGTTAACGACATCAATATCAACTATAAAGCAAAGAAGTTTACAATTGGTAAGCTAACTGTTAAGCAGGGTGATATGATAAGTCTTGATGGTACAAGCGGTGAAGTGATCAATGGTGCTTTGGCTCTTGTTGCTCCAAAGCTAAGTGGTGAGTTTGGCAAGTTTATGGATATTTGTGATAAGTATCGTAAGCTTGGGGTAAGGACAAATGCCGATACTCCAGAAGATGCAAAACGCGCAAGAGAGTTTGGTGCTGAAGGTATTGGTCTTTGTAGAACAGAGCATATGTTCTTTGAAGGTGAGAGAATCTGGCCAGTACGTTCTATGATTCTTGCAGCTGAAGACTACTCAAATATGCTGAAAGCTATTGCCGCAGCCAAGACAGTTAAAGAAGAAAAAGAGATTCTAAAAGCCAATAAAGATGTTAGAAAGCAGTTTGAGGGTTCTCTCAAGAAGCTTCTTCCATATCAACGTAAAGATTTTGAAGGCATCTTCAAGGCTATGAAGGGCTTGCCAGTTACGGTTCGTCTTTTAGATCCACCTTTGCACGAATTCTTGCCACAAGACAAGAAGAGTCAAGCTGAAATGGCAAAACGTCTTGGCGTTAAGACTAAGGTCGTAACTGATAAGGTTGAATCTCTACACGAATTTAATCCAATGCTAGGGCATCGTGGTTGCCGTCTTGCTGTAACATATCCTGCGATTTATCGTATGCAGGCAAGGGCAATTATTGAGGCTGCAATTAAGGTTAGTACTCCTAAGTGCCCAGTCAAGCCAGAGATTATGATTCCTCTAGTGGGTTCTGTTAAAGAGCTTGCGTTAGTCAAGGCTGACGTAGTTGCTGAGATTAAAGCGGTACTAAAAGAGAGCGGCAAGAAACTAAAATATATGGTTGGTACTATGATCGAAGTTCCACGTGCTGCCCTTACTGCTGATGAAGTTGCAACCGAAGCTGAGTTCTTTAGTTTTGGTACAAATGACCTCACTCAAATGGCAATGGGTTTTAGTCGTGATGATGCGGCTCGTTTCCTTGGCGATTATGTTGATAGCGGTATTTATGCAGCTGATCCATTCCAAGTATTAGACCAAAATGGTGTTGGCAAGCTTGTCAAGATGGGTCTTGAGCTTGGTCGTAGCACTCGTAAGAACCTTAAAGTTGGTATCTGCGGTGAGCATGGCGGCGAGCCAAATACTGTCGAGTTCTGTCACAAGATTGGTATGAACTATGTTTCATGTTCTCCATTCCGTGTGCCAATTGCACGCCTTGCAGCAGCTCAAGCGGCAGTCAATGGCTAAGACTTGCTTGAATTAATTAAAAGACCGGTTCTGCCTTTGCAGGATCGGTCTTTTTTATTACGGAAGTACTTTCGAGCATTTGAAAAAATCGCCCCCCTCACTGAGACTGCTCATAAAAACTTCCACTCTAGCATCAGTGGGAATGGAGATTGCTCCTAGCTTCTTTTGCGCATAGCGAGCATGGCACCAAACCCAATGAGACTAATGGTTATTGGCTCAGGTAGTGAAACCGTATCAATATCAATCTGGTCAACTACTAATCCCTCTGGAATACACAATGTGATGGTTTCCCAATCAGGGTTAGGTACAATCATGATATCAAACCAGCTATAATCTTTTGTCGGGTCTTTCCCTTGCCCCGCTGGAACATAGCCAGAATCCAGACATGTACAGCTATCGTAGCGATCGCCTGCAGATAGTGCCATAGGGAATATAGGTTGTTCTGATAAACCGTTTGACCACCAAGACGTTATCTGGAGACGTAAATACTTGTATGGCATTCCGTCAATCCAGTTTTGCGATGCTAATTTGATTCTCCCACAATGGCCTAGGGTAGGAGTAATGCCACCATCAAGTTGGTCGGTGGGATCTTCTAGCCATTCCCAATCAATGGTATCAGTTTCTAAATGTGTTGAAAAATCATCATATAGTACCTCTTCACTACTTCCACCAATAGCGTTAAATATATCTGGCGGTATATAGTAATAAGCCATTGGCGAGTGGGTAAAATCCCAATGAGCCTCAACGCTTAGTGGGTATCCACGAAAAGATCCGGGGTGGAGATCATCAGCCACAGCAATAGCACAAGTGCCCACCATGCACAACAATGCAGAGACTAAATAAATCTTCCTCATTTTATCTCTCCTTTTAAAAAAGTTAGTATTAACCCTCCTCGTCAATACTTGCATCTGCTCAAGCGCGAGTGTAAATTCTTTTCTGGTCATAGCAATAGTGGTCAATACTCAAAAAGTGACTTTTATAATATTTTAGTGGTTTTCACTAGGCGGTTTTGCTGGCATTGCCCTAAAATCTGCTGTTTTTCTTATATTTCTCTGCTTGAATCCGATCAATCATTAGACTTTTAGAGTTAGGCTATTATGTGTATTTTCCCCAATTTGTAGTCAAATGCGAGATAGTTGTATTTTTAGAGATTCTCTTGAGCAATGATTGTCATATTTTCTTGACAATTACAGTCTCATTGCTAAAATGCAGAGCTTAAATGGTGGATGTAGCTCAGCTGGTTAGAGCATCGGTTTGTGGTACCGGGGGTCGGGGGTTCGAATCCCCTCATCCACCCTAAGAGCCTGCGGTCAATATGACGGCAGGCTCTTTTTTTTCAATGAATAAACTATGCAACCAGAGCCTCCCGATTTCTGTTATAATTCGGTCTCGTAATGATGACCTGCCATTTGGCTCGTGATCGTTGAACGTCACACTAACATTTTTTTCAGGAGGCTCCTTATGGATAAGTATATTGGATTTGATATTGATTGCAAGAAAACAGTAATATGTATAGTTCAAAAAGATAAGAAAGATATTTATGCCACAATTGGCTCTGATGTAGAAT
>WGDE01000159.1 GCA_015493385.1 Phycisphaerae bacterium | reverse complement strand
ATTGTAGACAAAATGCCTTAGAGAAACAATCTAAAAGCTGATACGTAAAGCAGGGACGCATGCAACCGGTCGGAGGCCGAACGTACCAATCCCTATTTTACTCGGGTGATCTTGCAAAATGCACATAATGGCAACAATATCACTTGACATAAGTGCTATTATTGCCGATGATATTGTTATGAACTATGAATATGATAAGATAATGAGGCTCTGCGGCTGCTGGATGGCAGATTAAAGATGAACCGAAGCAGTAGCTTTTCACTTGTGGTTTGTGGCGGCACTGCCCTCAACGCTATGCATTTGGTTCAGCGAACAACAAAGGATGTGGATATAGTTGCTTTGATGGATTCAAAGAACCAACTGGTAGATCCAGCTCCCTTGCCGGAAGAACTTCTGGTTGCCGCTAAAGAAGTTGCTGACACACTAAATCTTACTCAAGATTGGCTTAACAATGGCCCAAGCAGTGGTGATGGTGGGCTGTTTAGATTAGGGTTGCCTGATGGATTCAAGAAGAGGTTAGTTAAAAAATATCAGGGTGAGAAACTGACGATTTATTTTATCAGCCGATTGGATCAAATACACTTCAAGCTATATGCTGCCATTGATCAACTCGGCAGTTATCACGCATCAGACCTTAAAGAGCTTTCACCTTCTGATGATGAATTGCTTGCCGCTATTGGCTGGACAATAACACACGATCCATCAGAAGGATTTCAGACGGCAATAAAATTATTCTTGCGAGAATTTGGCTATGAACGACTGGTTGATAAAATCTAAAAACCAATTTCAAGATAAGATATTCGATTTTCTCTGGCAGCAGTGGAGTATATTGGGAGTTGCTGGCACAGCTAAACCAGATGAGAATAGAATTATCGATCCTGAGGCGTTGTTGTTGTTTTCGTTAAGTATCTGTCGGTATGAGCCGCGTTTATTTGATGAGATTATTGACTGGCTGTTTCAGAATGGCCACTTCATAAACGTACAGCGATTGAGCCAGATACAAAAGAAATACGATTTCGATTGTGGCCCACAGCTTAGCGCAGTTGCAGAGCTTCTTACCAAAAAATCAAGTTACAGACTTAAATGGTCAGGGCTTGCTAAAAAGTATTATCAAAAGGATAAGGAGCCTTTATTTTTCGCAAGAGAAGCTACCCCTTTGCCTTGCCCAACTGAGAAAGATGCTAATCCAGAATTTCTGAGTCATGGTTTAAAACGAGGACAGATAAATCTGAGAGGGTATTCGCAAGCTTTTGATGTTCATAGCTCGGCTTGTCTTTTGCTTCGCTTGAGGGCGCTTATAGGCATTAATGCAAGGGCCGAGATTCTATGCTTGTTAGCATCGGTAAAAGAGATACATCCCAGCGAAGCTGCTCGAATAACGGGCTATTATCAGAAAACAATACAGACAACTTTGGTTGAAATGGCTCAATCAGGTGCGATCTTGGTAAGGACTTCTAAGAAAGAAAAGTTTTACAGATTAAAGCCTGGTGTACTTGATGCACTGCTAAAGCTAGAAGACAAATCACCGCAATGGATTAATTGGCCGCCTCTTCTGAGAACAATTGAAATTCTATGGCAAAAGTTATGTCAGCTATCAGGCGAAAAGATTGATTCATTGCTACTTTGCTCAGAATTGAAAAAGCTAATGCTCTCAATTCGTGAATATGGCTCTGACGCAGATATTGACGAAATTGTAATTGAAGAAAATGTCTCAATAGAGAATTTCGACAAGCATTTTCAAGAAACTCTTTTGTTGCTTTGTAACCGATTGTTTTTGTAATCTTCTCAGTGGTGCGCAGGCATATAAACAAGCTGTATACGAATGTTGATTTTGCACTTTGTTAATCAGTTACTAATAGAGCAATGGTTGCCCTAAATAGTGTTTATAGCTTTAGATGTGCCCTTTAAGAAAGCATTTTCACTTTTCATTTCAGTGTTAATGGAGAATAGGCTTGACATAACAAGGGTAGTCTCGAACAATAGAACCTTGTTTGGGGTAGATGCCAAAGGGAATTTCAATTTTAGCTATAGAGAAATTAAATGAGAATACTTATCGTAGAAGATGATGCCAGAACCGCTTCCTTTATTATGAAGGGGCTTAAGCAGGCAGGCTTTATTGT
>WGDE01000158.1 GCA_015493385.1 Phycisphaerae bacterium | reverse complement strand
TTTATTTTTATACGCTATTACCATCTAACAAACTTCCTTGTTAAGCTAACTGGCCACTAATCCAAAAAACGCTCTTTAAAATCAGCCAATATCAGTGAGTCCAAGTTTATCACCAAGCTTAGAGATTAGAGACTCTCTTAGATTTAGATGCTCTGGAAACGATAGATTCGGGTCTTGCTTAATCATCTCAAAGGCATCCTTTCTCGCCATATTTAAAAGATCGTAGTCTTTGATTATATCAGCAATCTTAAGATCAGGCAAACCATGTTGACGTGTACTAAATAATTCCCCCGGCCCGCGCAGACCAAGATCAAACTCCGCTATCGCAAACCCATCATTGCTGCGCTGCATCATCTTTAACCTCTCAGTAGCCACCTCATTGTCTGTATCCCCAAAGAGAAAACAGTATGAGTTACTCATTCCACGTCCAATTCTACCCCTAAGCTGATGCAGTTGGGCAAGCCCAAAATGATTTGCCGCCTCAATAACCATTATCGTCGCATTTGGCACATCAACGCCAACTTCTATCACAACAGTCGAGACGAGAATATCTAAATCGCCGCTCCTAAAGCTCTCCATAATCGCTTGTTTCTCTGCTTGAGGCATTTGACCGTGCAACAGACCAACATTAAACTCTGGAAAAACTTCATCTTTGAGCATTTTATACTCATTAACCGCCGCCTTTTTTTGGCTATTAGCATCTTCATTTGTAATCCTTGGATACACAAAATACGCCTGTTTCTTAGCCTTTAGCCTAGCACGTATAAACTCAAAAGCCTTTTCTCTATCATCTGGTTGCACTAAACGAGTCGTAACCTTGCCTCGCCCAGGCGGAGAGCCCTTGATAATCGACACATCAAGATCGCCAAACGCCGTCATTGTTAGCGTACGCGGGATTGGAGTCGCCGTCATAACCAAACAATGTGGAAGTTTACCTTTGCGTAGCTTCGCTCTCTGGTCCACTCCAAACTTATGCTGTTCATCAATCACGATTAAGCCAAGATTATTATAGACAACATCATCTTGAATAAGCGCGACCGTACCAATAACAATATCAATCTCTGAACTAGCAATCTTCTCAAGAGCTTCTTTTCTCTTCTTACCAGTCAGGCCGCCTTTTAGGAGCATACAATTGACGCGAGAACCTTCAAGATATTTCGTAATACTGAGATAATGCTGCTCGGCAAGAATCTCCGTTGGCGCCATAATCGCCACCTGAGTTTTATTAGCCACCGCCAAAAGCGCCGCATAAACAGCCACGACAGTCTTTCCTGAGCCAACATCCCCCTGCAAAAGCCTGTTCATAGGATGCGCCTCGCGCATATCTGCAACAATCTCCGCAATTGCATTGTCTTGGTCTTGTGTGAGCATAAATGGAAAACGGCGACGAATATGTGAGTCGAGCGTATCGTTAAACTTCATAATCGCAGACGGCGAGAAGCTTCTAGTTTTGCTCCTTCTAATAGCAAGCCCAAGCTGCATAAGAAAAAGCTCCTCATATTTGAGTGTTCGTTTCGCCTTTTCAAGCTCCTCATCATCGCTAGCAAGATGTATTAATCGATAGGCATCTTGTCGCACAAGAAGTTTTCTTTGGTCTCGAAACTCCTTAGTGAAGATTTCCTTTTTACTTACGCAAAGATCTGCGCAGACATTATGGATCACCTTTTTGATTTGATTACTAGATAAATCCGCAGTCGCTGGATATACAGCCCCGCCAAATGTGGCAATCTGCTCTTGGTCGTCTTCTCCTAGAACACGAAACTTAGGATTATTCAGTTGAAGCTGATGTTTGTATTTAGAGATTTTTCCAGACAGGGCAACGCGCATACCAACGTGAAGCTGATTCACCAGATAGCCACCATTGAACCAGATAGCTCTCATAGAAGATTTCTCATCGGTAATTCGAATCTCAAATACCGGCGGGCGTCTAAACCTGAGAAAATCACAGCTCTCAATAAAACCGATTACCGTAACCTCTTGGTTTTCATATACCTGATCAATCCCGACCGGTTCGGGCAAAAAATTCCAGCTGCGCGGAAAATATTCCAGTAAATCTCCAAGCCGTGAGACTCCAAGCGTCTCGAACGATTTGGCTCTTCTGGGACCAACCCCCTTAACAAATTTGATTTCTGTATTTAAATCTAGTGGCATTTTGGCAATCTATACTCAAATTTAGTTATTAATAGTTTAGGCAGCTTCTGAAAAATCATATCGAAATATTAACTCCAGCTTGAAGTTGAATCTCAGATGTTGTAATTATCAACGCAAAAGCAGTTTTTTTCAACAAGAACCTGTATCAAAACTCATCTCTACTTTATAATGAACGCCTCTTTTTTAGCAATATTATTGAGGAACATTATGTCTTTAAGTTTGGAATTACCCAAAAAAGCAGGTCTCTTTATCACCGCCACCGATACCGGTGTCGGCAAAACCGTCGTTTCTGGCGCAATCTGCGCGAATTTAGTGGCGCAGGGGTTAAAGGTCGCCCCATTCAAACCCTTCGCTAGCGGTTGCCGCAGAGATAGAGAGGGCTTGGTAAACAGCGACACAGAGTTTCTTGCCCATTGTAGCCAAACAGATTTACCACTATCGACAATCAACCCAATAACGTACACAACTCCTGCTGCGCCAATACTTTGTGAGCAACTAGAGCACCGAAGCATAGATTTTGAAGCCCTAAGCCGCGCATACTATAACATCTGCAAAGATAGTGATATTGTTGTAGTCGAGGGGATCGGTGGAATTCGCGTTCCGCTTAGCGACTCGATAGACCTACTCGATTTTGCAAGCAATCTGGATTTAGCCACAATAGTAGTAGCAAGGCCAAACCTTGGCACAATCAACCATACCCTACTAACAATCGATGCGCTAAGGTCAAGAGGAATATACGTCGCCGGCGTGATAATCAACGGTTACAACACTGATACCGCTGATATCGTCACCGAAAACAACGCAGAAATCATCGCAACTCAGGGAAAAGTTGAAATTCTAGCAATCGTGCCACATAGCCAAAAAGTGAACACCGAAAAACTAATCTTACCAGAAGAAATAACCGAAGCAATCTCAACGATAAATTTACAAGCAATCGCTGGCCTGTAACAGTTTTTAAAGAGCATCTTGCCTCAATCCAAAAACCTGTTATAATAAAAATTCCCTTATTAACACCCCAGTAAAGGGGGCGACTGGCATCGACCGGATAGTTAGATTGCGAGTGCGGCATGCACGGGATGAGAGTTGGCCCGTTAAAAATCTCTCAATTTAATTTTAATTGGCGTAAATAACTACGCAATGGCTGCCTAATATAGAGTAGCCCGCCACCTGACTCTTTGCTCGTGAGAGTTAGCCTGGCGCCAAAAAGCGAGCTGGCTTGGTTGGACTGTTCGGACCAATCGAGTAAGATTTACGAACTGGTCATTGCAAAAGTCTGTCGTTTGACGTTTGCGATGGCAAGATTAAACAAACGACTAAGCATGT
>WGDE01000157.1 GCA_015493385.1 Phycisphaerae bacterium | reverse complement strand
CTGTTCAAAAGAATTTGGCTTGTAAAGTTCTTTGCAATTGTCGCAGACTCTTCGTATCAATCGCTGTGCTAAGACACCATTGAGCGCCGCCGCGATTAGATATGCATCAATGCCAATATTTACCAAGCGAGTAACACTGCTAGGAGCGTCATTAGTGTGGAGTGTTGAGAGGACAAGGTGCCCTGTTAGGGCTGCGCGAACAGCAATCTGGGCGGTTTCAGAATCTCTAATCTCACCGAGCATAATTATATCTGGATCTTGACGTAATAGGCTTCTAAGTGCCGAGGCGAACGTCATACCTATTTTCTCTGTAACTTGAATCTGGTTACAAAATTCGAGGTTATACTCAACAGGATCTTCTACTGTGGAAATATTTAATCCATCACCATTCATCATTCCCATTGCAGAATAGAGAGTTGTACTCTTCCCCGAACCGGTTGGTCCTGTCACCAAGAATACACCATTTGGAAGACTTATTTGCCTCTCAAATTTTTCTAGCAACTCCTCGCTCATACCGGAGCTATCGAGACCCCTTAGAATGGATTTACTATCGAGAACTCGGATTACAACTTTCTCTCCATAAATAGTTGGAACTATTGAGATACGAAGGTCGATACTCCTGCCACCAATAATCACAGAAACTTTTCCGTCTTGAGGAAGGCGCCTCTCGGAGATGTCGAGATTGCTCATTATTTTTAATCTACTAACAACCGCAGGGTGCATTTTGTCTGGAATCTGCATCGTCTCAAACAAACTGCCGTCAATACGATATCTAACCTTACTATATTTGGCCTTTGGCTCGATATGTATATCACTAGCCTTTTCGTGTACGGCATTGCTTATGAGGTAATTTACATATTTTATAACTGGCGACTGTCCTGCCATCTGCTCAAGATCATCAGAGTCTTCCTTTTTATCTTGAACAACTTCAAGATCGCCCATATCATTGACTATATCATCGATATCAATATCATAATCAGATTTATTCAGTTCAGAACAAACAGCCTCGATATCTTCAGCAGAACAAACTACTACTCGCACCGCGCAGCTAGTTAATCGTTTCACCTCGTCTATGGCAAAGACATTCTCGGGCTCGGGAGTAGCAATAACCAAAATATTGCCATCAAATTTAACAGGCAAGATAAGTGAATTCTTAATATAGTCCTTCTCTAGCTTGCCGTATGCGTTTTGATCGACTTCGTCTGGTTTGATAGTCCTGTACTCAAGATTGTATAGTTTGGCTTTGGCGTTTAGAATATCAGAAATACTGACAGCAGAACTCTTCTCAAAGAAATCTAATATTGACTTTACGTTGTCTCCAAACTTAACTCTAGCATCATCAAGCTTAGACTGCTCTAAAACTCCCATCTCTAAGAGTACATCGCCAACATCTCTAACATGGCTACTTCTAGCTTTATCAGGGCAATAGAGACTGCGCAGACCTGGCATGAGTATTTCAAACTCTGCGAGTTCGTCTACTTCAACATTGTCAGTATTTAATGTATTAGTTTCAGTTTGCATTATCTATCTTTATTGAAATATTTTTGCCATCTTTTGTCACAACAACAGATTGATTAGATATCTTTGATATCGTAAAGTTCTTGTATTTATCACCTTCGTAGAAAAGCTTATCATCAATCATACAGCAGAATCTTCCATCGATCTTCATAACACCGTAAACATTGATACTGTCTGCTATATCAACATGACTCTTTTTTTTCGCCACATTAGACTTCTCATTCTCCACAGCAGAGGCACTATCAGAAGATATAAGTTTTGAACTCAACACAAAAGGATTTCTGTGCAACCACTTTGCCTCTACCTGCGGAACGTTTGAAAAATCGTAAAACTTCTTTACCACTGAATCAATTTGCTTGGTTATGCTTTCTCCGCTAGAGAGTTGGGAGAGTGCGATATCAATTGCCATCTGATCTTTATTTGCAGTCTCTAGAGAAGCTGGGGTAACTTGCTTTATCATAAGAAAAAGAGCTGCTGCACCAACGATAACCACCCCAGCAAGTATTGCAGTGGTTTTCTTGGCAGGTCTCTCTGAAACGCTACTCTCGAGATAATCTTGGTCTTGAGCAGTTTCTGATACAAGTGCATTCTCAACAGGAGCATCTACTACTTGCTCTTTGTCCTGTTCGAGAGTATCTTCTTTTAAAAATGAAAGCATATAATTAACCCTTAATAGTTATCAATAAGAAAAATACCTATGACTTAAATAGGAACTCTTTGAAAAAATATACTCATAACAAATGTTGCAGAGGCGTCACCTTCGTCCGTGTCCAGTTTATTAATCTCAAATTTACTAATCCTAGTAATTCTGTCCATCTTCTCTAGATCTGTTAGAAATCCATAGTAAGCAAGAAAATCACCTTCTAGTTCCATTTTAAGTGGTTGCTCAACATAACCATTTTTCTCTTTAGTTTTGAGAGTCATTATAGTTTTTGCTGTTAAACCATGCTCTTTAGCTATCAAGGTAACTTGGCGCAGAACTTTATAAATTTCACTACTAGGTGGCAACTTGCTCTCAAAGAAATCTAGCGCTGACTGTAATTCTTTGACCTGCCCGTCGAGATCTTTGATTTTAGTGCGTATTTTGTCTAGTTTTGAAAGCTTATCTTGTTTCTGAGTTACTCTTGCTTTTTGCTCAGAAAGACTCTTGTTGGCAGGTTCAATCATATACCTATATCCAACAAAAGCGGCTGCTAAGAGAATAATAAAGAAAATTACATTTCTAAATCCACTAC
>WGDE01000156.1 GCA_015493385.1 Phycisphaerae bacterium | reverse complement strand
ATATAAGGAGATTCAAAAATGAAAAGAATTATTGTATGTGGCTTAATAATGCTAACTTTGGTTTTAGCGACTGGAGCATTCGCTTCTGAAAAACAGACTTTGCAAGTAGTCGGCTCAACGACTGTTGGACCGATAGCAGATGCCTTTGCTGAAACATTCAACAACAAGTATCCGAATCTTGATATAACTGTTAAGAAGACTGGAAGCGGCGACGGGGCAGCAGCATTGTTAGAAGGTCGGTGTGACATTGCGATTATGAGCCGATTCATGAAGGATAAGGAATTTAAGAATGCTGTTTCAAAAGGTGTATTTCCTGTGCCATACGCGGTAGCAATGGATGGTGTTTGTGTGGTCGTTCATCCTTCCAATCCTGTTAAAGAGCTGACATCTGATCAAGTTCGTGATATTTACATGGGTAAAATAACCAACTGGAAGCAGCTTGGAGGAGCTGACCTTAAGATTGTGATTATTAGCAGAGACACATCATCAGGTACATATGAAACTTTCCACAAACTCCTTATGAAGAAAAAGGAAATGATTAAAACAGTGGAATATGTCAACTCTAATCCTCAGGCTCACGCAAGAGTAAAGACTACAAAAGGTGCAATTGGTTATATTGGTGTAGGATTTCTCGATGCAAATGTTAAGGCTCTTAAGATTGATGGAGTAATGCCATCTCGAGAGACTATTGCGTCAGGAACATATCCTCTTGCAAGGCCTTTGTTTATGTTTACAAATGGATATCCAAAGCTTGGTTCAATGACTCACAAGTTCTGCAGCTTTTACTTAAGCGAGATGGGGCAGGAAATTATCGAGGCAAAAGGGTTTGTTCCGGTAACCAATTACTAAAAAGGCTTTAAATGGAAAATACAATTACAAACAGAGAAGCAGAGCCAGTGGCAGAGTCAAACGACCTGTCACTGGTCCTTACGCCCCTAGAAGACTTAAGGGGCTTCTTGTTTCATCACTTAGGGCGGCTACTACTGTTTCTGATAACATCTAGTTCTGTTATTGCAGTTTTTTTGATTTTCTTTTTCGTCATTCGTGAAGCTATGCCATTCATAAAAGAGCACGATTTAATCAAGTTCTTAACAAGTAAACAGTGGTACCCTGAAGCTGATACTCCTAAGTTTGGTGCATTATCAATGATAGTTGGCTCGGCATATGTTACGGTTGCTTCGCTGATATTTGCGGTGCCTGTAGGGATACTTGCTGCGGTTTTTCTAAGTGACATTGTTTCATTTAGAATCAGAGAGATTGTTAAACCTGTTATTGAAATTCTGGCGGCTATTCCATCAGTGGCTTATGGTTTCTTTGCTGTTTTGGTTTTAGCTCCGTGGTTACAGAATAAATTCGGCTTCACGACTGGCACAAATGCCCTAAACGCTTCGATTATTCTTTCTATTATGGCTCTGCCTACAATTATTAGCGTTGCGGAGGATTCAATCTCAACAGTAGGTAGAGAATTGAGAGAAGCGTCTTATGGTCTTGGTGCTACTCGATTTGAAACCATATTTAAAGTTGTCTTGCCTACAGCTCACAGCGGCATAATAGCTGCCGTTATTCTGGGAATGATGAGGGCTATCGGTGAAACGATGGTTGTATGGATGGCTTCTGGTAATGCAGCTCAAATTCCAGCTCCATGGTGGAATCTCTCTCAGTCAGTTAGAACAATGACAGCTTCAATTGCAGGTGAGATGGGAGAAACTGTCAAGGGTTCTGATCACTATTATTCACTTTTTGCGACAGGAGTTCTGTTGTTAATTCTAATCTTTACACTCAACCTTATTAGTGAATACTTCCTTGTTTCAGCTAAAAAGAAATTGGGGAAAATATAAGATGAAATATAATACAAGGCACATTATCAATAAGATTTTTACTGTGGTAACGGCAGCCAGTGTTGTTCTTATGATAGTTATATTAATTTCAGTGCTTGGTCCAATGATCTGGCGAGGTTCGTCGGCAGTCTTCTTTAAGTCAACAGTTGAATTTCGCAAGATGCAACTTGATCTACATCACCGAGGCGATGAAGCCGAAATTGGCGATGAGATCTCTAAATCAGAAATTTATCGGGATTTTATCTATCATAAGATTGATGTGTTTAAAAAAGGTATTAACACGGATTACTATACCGATAGAGTCAAACAGATATACAGGAAGTTTAGCAAAGAACTTCAGTATAATGGAATTAAAGGTGACCAATTAAGTCGCAGGCGAAAATTTGCTAGAGGTATTCGCAGGGATATGGAAAAGGCCTTTAAGAGTTTAGATAAAGCCGAAATTCTGCAAATTATAGATGATGTAAACAAGTGTAAAGGCGATGAGAGAATTGCTAATACTAAAGCGGATGAGTTTTTTGTGTTGGCTGATGAATATAAAGAGACTATAAAGAATTTCGATCTTTCCAAACGGCAACAATACGCGCAGGCGCTTAAAGAAGTGGAGGGTTTGGTCAGGCAACTTTTAGGTCCACGCTCTGATGAGCCTCTTCCGGCAATGGTAATGGATAGATATGGCGCGACTAGGGTTGATCTTGCAAAGGAACTTTTAGATAAGATTATATGGAAACGTCAGTGGGTGCAGCAAAATCCAGACAAGCCGATGGTCGAAGAGAAAGTTCGGCGAGCTACTCAGTTTGCTGGTACGGAACTTGAATCTATTTTCCCCTATATTGAAGAAAATTTCGATACGATTACAATTCCACGCTTTACTTTCTATTGGCAATATTTCTTCGATGACAGCACAAGCGGCCATTACTTTGGTGGTGTCGGACCGGAAATATTAGGCACTCTAATCTTGACGGTGCTGGCAATGGCGTTTGTTTTTCCACTCGGAGTGATATCTGCGGCTTATCTTGTTGAGTGCGCATCGGATAATATGGCTGTAAGAATAATCCGGATGAGCATAAACACTCTTGCTGGTGTCCCAAGTATAGTTTTCGGATTGTTTGGTCTGGCATTCTTTGTTTTGGTTTTTATTCCTTTTTTCGGCGGTCCTTCCAAGCCTTGCATTTTAGCCGCTTCCCTTACTCTGGCTGTTTTGACTTTGCCAGTGATGATTAGGGCTAGTGAAGAGGCAATTCGTTCGGTTCCAAAAACTTATAAAGAAGCTTCTCTGGGGCTTGGAGCAGGTCGATTTAGAACATTTGTCAAAGTGACATTTCCCGCTGCTTTGCCAGGAATACTAACAGGTGTAATATTGAGTCTTAGCCGAGTTGCGGGTGAGACAGCCCCAATTTTATTCACCGGAGCTTGTGCGTTCGGCTCGGTACCTAAGTCGTTATTCTCTCAAACAAGGACTTTGTCTTACGGCAGTTACGATATCGCTGTAGGTGATAAAATTGGTATGTTGGTTCCACACAATCAATATGGAATGGTTGTAACACTTGTACTGCTGATTATTTGCCTTAACGCTATCGCCATCTTCTTTCGGGCAAAAATATTCAGAAGACTTAAAGGACATTGATTAACATGAGAATAATCCACAATATGTGAAAAGGAAAAGGAAATATGCCAACATCAACAATTAAAAATCAGGCAAAATCTGACCACATTGATTCTGTAGTAAGTTTGAGTGAGAAAAAAACATCTTCATCAAAATCAGAGCTAGACTGTCAATGCCCTGTTGTTAAGGCTGAAAATTTCAGCTTTTATTACGGTTCCAAGGCCGGCGTTAAGGATATATCTATGGAATTTTATCCTTGCAGCGTAACCGCAATAATTGGGCCAAGCGGCTGCGGTAAAAGCACCTTCTTGCGCAGTATCAACAGGATTAATGATCTTATTCCTAATACCAGTGTTAAAGGTAATCTATTTGTAAATGGTCATAACGTATATGACAAGAACACTAATCTGGTAAACCTACGTCAGCAGGTTGGTATGGTTTTTCAGAAACCAAATCCTTTTCCTAAAAGTATATTTGACAATATTGCTTACGGACCAAAGTTGCAGGGGGTAAAGAGTCGTTCTAAATTACAGCAAATTGTTGAAGAAAGTCTTAAAGCTGCCGCTCTCTGGAAAGAAGTGAAAGACGATTTAAAAAAGTCCGCATTGGCGTTGTCCGGCGGTCAACAGCAAAGGCTATGCATCGCACGAGCATTGGCGACAAAGCCTAATACCTTGCTTATGGATGAGCCGTGTTCTGCGCTTGATCCTATCGCAACGGGAAAGATTGAAGATTTGATAGGTAGGTTGCAGAGCGATTATACAATAGTTATTGTCACACATAGTATGCAGCAAGCCGCACGAATTAGTAGAAGAACAGCTTTTTTCTGTTTAGGTGAATTAATAGAATACGGCTCAACGGTAGACATATTCCGCAACCCCGGTAAAAAACAAACTGAGGATTATGTTACAGGAAGATTTGGGTGAAATTAGTAAGCAGAAATACAAAAGAATGAGAACGCAGTACAGTGAATGCTAATTCCTATGGCAACAAATATTGAAAAGGAAAATTAAGATGGCAAAACATCTACAAAGAGAAGTTGAAAAGCTAAAAAAGAAATTATTAGCTCTGGGGGCGAGAGTTGAAACTTGTGTGAGAGATGCTGCTTTATCAATTGAACAACGAGACGCTGTTCTGGCTCAAAAAGTCATAGATAACGACATTGAAATCGACAATACAGAAGTTGAAGTCGAAGAAGACTGTTTGAAGATTCTCGCTCTATACCAACCGGTTGCTATTGACCTGCGTTTTATTGTTGCAGTCTTAAAGATTAACAATGACCTTGAACGTATCGGCGATTTGGCAGTTAATGTTGCCGAGAGGGCATCTTTTCTTGCGAACCACGCGAAAGTCAATATTTCAAGTGATCTACTTAGCATGGCCCAAATTGCCCAGGAAATGTTAAAAGAAAGCTTGGATGCTCTTATAAATCATGACGCCGAACTTGCTCATAAAGTGTGTGTAAGTGATGATGTAGTTGATCAGATGAATCGCCAGACATACTTGAAAGTTCAGGACGCCATTGTTAAAAACCCAGAACAAATCTCAACCCTAATCCATTTGCTTTCTGCTTCTCGTCACCTAGAACGAATAGCTGATCATACCACCAATATTGCAGAAGATGTGATTTACATGGTTGAAGGCGAAATTATCCGACACAAAACTGAAGATTATAGATGATTTATTGCCAAGAAAGTCATTGTATATAGCAGATTTATATTGGTGGATTGGGAGGGAGCGATCAATTTTCTTTTATCTTGAATTCTTTTCAGACCTGAGATCTCGACATGTTAAGGTCGTGGATATGGCGGCGATATTGCTACGGATGTATCGTAGTTCAGTATTACACTCATGTGGGGCGGTTTATATAGAAGGTCTGGATTGAGTTTGACCAGAGCCGAATCAGGCTTTTCACCATGAGTATTTTGTTCGACAGATTTTACTCGCATAAACGGAAGGACCTTGCTATACTAAGGCTGGATATTGTGAATCCTTTCATCTTATAAGTTCTTGTGAATAAGTTGCTTATCTTATGGTAGGTGGCATGGTGGCTACTATGATTTATGAATTTTCACCAACTTTATTGGCGTTGAACCATGAAACTTAAATTC
The DNA here is from genome assembly GCA_015493385.1 of Phycisphaerae bacterium. Classification (GTDB taxonomy): domain Bacteria; phylum Planctomycetota; class Phycisphaerae; order Sedimentisphaerales; family Sedimentisphaeraceae; genus S145-28. The sequence goes on along the minus strand of WGDE01000156.1, from coordinate 683 downwards.
AACTGGATAAATTCTATGTATGAATATTGAGATAATTACAACCTATTCAGAGGCTCTCTTAGATGCAATGAACTCTCTTTTGCCTGAGTTAAATCCTTCTGCGCAGCCAATATCAAGAGATACGCTTTGTGAGATTATCGCCTCGCAATATTCTCACTTACTTATGGCGCAGACTGGCGGTGTTTACTGCGGTTCGCTTAGTTTGGTTATTCTGGTAACTCCTATAGGCAAGCGGGCATTGATTGAGGATGTTGTGGTGAGCGCAGATTATCGTGGTCGGGGAATTGGAAGGTTGTTATGTGAAAAGGCTATTGCTCTTGCAAGTGAGATTGGTGCGAAGTCGATAAATCTCACCTCTCGTCCATCACGTATTCACGCCAACGAGCTTTATAGAAAACTAGGCTTTGAGCCTAGAGAAACAAACGCTTATCGCTTAACACTTAGCCCAACAAATTACTAGCATATTCAAGCGTTATATATGCTGACGTAGCAGTAATTTTCTAAAAAACTATATCAATCTTGCCTCATATATAGCGGATTCAACTCATAAGTGCAACTGAGTCGACAAAATTTTGATGAGCTGGTATACTGTCTCACTGAAATTTTGTTACCTCATCGAAAGGAACACTTATGAGAGAGTACCACCAACTCACCGAAGAGGATCGTATCGAAATTTACGCGAT
>WGDE01000155.1 GCA_015493385.1 Phycisphaerae bacterium | reverse complement strand
GGATAATTCTAATATCAAGCTCTCATAATTATCCTTGCTAAGCAAGCCCCTACCGCCAGAGACGATAACCTCTGCGTCTAACTCAATATCTTTGCGCAGTTGGTCTTTAGATATAACATCAAGATACTTGTCGGCTTGGGTTAGATTAACGCTAAACTCTACAACCTCGCCATCTCTACTGTAATCTTCTTTTCTTGGCATCATCACACCAGCACGGACGGTTGCCATCTGAGATGGTGAATTTTTAGCTACAATCGTAGCCATAACGTTTCCGCCGAGTGCTGGGCGAGTTTGATATAAAACAGCTATCATATTTTTTGCAGAGTTATCACAGATTGCAAAGCTTGTACAGTCAGCGGTTAATCCACAGCCTAGCTCATAAGCCACTAATGGAGCAACGCAGCGCCCCTTTACCGATGCGTTAAAGAGTGTAATCTGCGGAGAAGTTTTGCGCAACACCTCACGAAAAGACTTTGAATACAGCCCTGGATCGAAAACTTCAAACAGCTCATTTTTGACGAGATAAACCTTGTCTGCGCCTAGCGCGATGATTTCCTTTGTTAGCTGCGTCTCTTTGTGTGTAAGCAAAATAGCAACCGCTTTTACACCAAGTTCTCTTGAGAGAAAATTAGCCTCGCCAATTAGCTCTTTTGAGCCTTGAGTGAGGAGCCCTTCATCGCAAGTCTCCAAGACAACACACACATCGCCACTGTAAGATGGGGTTGTATTAGAATAGGCCCCAAGAATCTCTTGGAATTGACGCAGTGAAATATCCTTAGAAACACAATCGTAGAGAGATTCGCGAATATCATCAGTAATCATATCAACGCTAAGGACGGGCTTTCTAGAGATCTGTTTCTCAAGCAGAGAAAAACGAGAGCGGTCAATCTCCCTTGCCTCGTAGCGTCTATCAAATGGGCTCTCTCTGTCCTCTGGCAGTTTATATGCACTCTGCTTGGAATAGCTCGAGATATTATGTGATTGAGAGTTTATAGATTCGATTATATTTTGGGCTAAGGATTCTATAGACGTAATTTTCTCGGCTCTGCGCTGTTGATTTTGAGGTCTAAACACGCGTACAACCTGAGTCTTTGAGCCCTTAACACCAACATTGGATGGATCGACACCTTCTAATTGAAACTCTATGACGCCTTTATTTCTTGCGCGGCGGGTCTTTTCGAAAGATGCAAAGAGGTAATCAAACTTTGCAACGGTAACCAGAGCTATCTTCTTTCGAGGCTTAACGACTCGGTTGCCCTTGGAATCTATAACTCTAAACGAAAATTCATTGTCCTCAAATATCGGTTCGGTGGCATAGGCTATTAAGCTTGCATCAAGCTCGCAAGCTAGCTCCGCTGGTACTTGCGCGGTGTCTCCATCAACACTTTGCATTCCAGATATTATAAACAAATCCTCATCGCTACCTAGAATATCAGAGATTATCTTGCGGCAACCAAAACCAAGCCCCTTCGCGCTTGCCCAAGTATCAGAACCAGCAAGGAGCGAATCGCAGAGCAACACGCCCTCGTCTGCGCATCTAGCAAGGGCATACTCTAAAACGTCCTGCGCACTAGATGGACCCATAGTCAATGCTATGATTTTTCCAGCGCCTTCTTTTAGCTTCATCGCATTGGCAAAAGCTAGAGCCTGAGCGTCAAGGTCGTTTATCACGCACTCAAGCTCACCGCGTTTAAGATTGCCCGTTATTTTATCAAAAGCATCGTCGCCGATACGCAACACGTCGGGGACCTGCTTTAGAAGTACAATATAGTTGCTCATATTTAACCGATAATAACATTACTCATCTAGCTCTCTAGTCGCCTTAAGAATCGCTCAAGGTAGCCTGAGTATAGTTTAAACTACACTCAATATATACATCGGCTTATTTTATCGCAAGAGATATCTAGGGCGAACAAAAACTCTTACGCGAACTATGTATTATGACTAAAAAGGTGTGTTTAAAAGATATTGGGTCTAGAAATGCCCAACTTTGCTGATATCTGGTGTGATGATAGAGCAGTATCTATCTGTAGGTTTCCTCTATATAACAGAAGAGACTAATGCTTTCAAACAAAAGTCTCTTCTTATTTACCCTTCACCGAAGCCGGCGAGTATAAACTGCCTACGCAGTTTGCTTTTCTGCTCTTGCATCTAAATCTGATGACTGAGCCACTTTTCTATAACCAATAGCCTTTACAACCTCAAGAACCTCAGTCCATGTTGGGAAAGGTCTGTTGTTTTGTCTTTTATACTCATCAATAGCCATTAAGAACTCAAATTGCTCATCGTTCATACTGCCATCTTCAGCGCTTTTACGCTCATCGCTTTTGCGAACTCCAGGACCTCTTCTTCTGTCTAAACCTAATCTTCTATCCACAACATCACGCTTGCGTCTTTCTGTTTTTCCATCCCAAACTTCTTCTGCCATAACAACAACCCACCTTATAGATTTATAATTACTTTGACCGCGCAAGAAACACTAGAGCGATACCCCTAGAAATAATCATCGCCCTCATCAAAATCTGGCTCAACATCACAGTCTATACTGTCCGGGTCTTCATAAAAGAAATCATAAAAACCATTACAGTTTTGCTGCGAATCGATAATCATATGCGCTTCATCGTAGAATTCTTCTAAAACCTCTATTGCTACACCAAAACCATCTTCTGCGCCGTTACGCATAGATATCTGAGCCATAATTCCATTGTCATCTAGGAGTTGAACATAATCGTTGGCAAGTTCAACATCTTCAGCATGGGCAACAACCATCATTACTTGCTGGCTAGTCAATTCCTTAATGTCATTTCTTTCTTCTTCATTCATTTAAACGCCCCTTCTGGTGCCTTTGTTAAGTAGAATCTTTCAAACTCAAACCTCTACGGGATTTGTTTCGACAAACTGCAACTAACGGTTAACTTAAAAGCGTAAAACACTAAGAGATAGGTAATTTAAGGGTAAGTAGCGATAAAATTTGCATTTATACGGCGTATAGATGCAAAATTTCTCATCTGAAGGAATTTTTTTATTGAAATCGTATTTTATTGTGGCAGAATACAATAAAGATTAACCCCTACGGATGAGGGTTAATAAGTATTTACTTCCTACTACTGTTAGCATGGAGAATTCAAAATGGCTAAAAAGAAAGTCGCAAAGAAAAAAGCTGTCAAAAAAGTAGCTAAGAAGAAAGTAGCTAAGAAGAAAGTAGCTAAAAAAGCTGCAAAGAAAAAAGCTCCAAAAGAAAGCCTAATTGTAGCAAGCAAAGTCAAAGCTTACATCAAGAGCAAAAGCAAAATGACTGCATCTGAGAGTCTAGAGGCTATCAACGCAAAGGTCTATGCAATGCTTGATGATGCGATTGCTCGTACTGAAGCAAACCGCCGTAGCACAGTTAAGCCTCAAGACCTATAAGCCTAGCTTGAGAAATTTAAATGAAGACCGTTTTTTGAACGGTCTTTTTTTATGCACCTCAATTTAAACAAAGACTGTTACAACAGTGAAAGGATACATCTCCACGCGACTATGGTGCAGATACTCCGTGGTGCATTATATTTGTAACAACTTAACATACAGCAAACAGATTAGCCTGCTAGGTGCAACAACCAGACATCCATGACCTTAATATTAGAAATTTTAGCTTTGCAGCATATTTTTTTTAAGCACCCCCAAGAAAACCCAAAAAATACGAAATTTAGTAGTAGCGACATTTTAGAAACAAGAGTAGAATTCCTAATTAATTTACCCCGTAGCGGTAATCAAATTCATAGAGAAATAACTGGGTTGTGCCCAAAGTCTAATCAGGGGACATAATGAAGATATTTATGCTTGGCTGGGAATTTCCTCCATATATCAGTGG
>WGDE01000154.1 GCA_015493385.1 Phycisphaerae bacterium | reverse complement strand
ATAGTAAAAAAACCTATTAACGGATGTTAACAGGGTTGTGTTGTATAAAACAAAAAGTGTCGAACAAAGCCGCTAAATTGTCAAGTATCAAACAAAAAAGGGCTCATAAGTCATTGACTTATAAGCCCTTAAATAAATAGGCGATACAGGGATCGAACCTGTGACCCGCTGATTAAGAGTCAGCTGCTCTACCATCTGAGCTAATCGCCCCTATACGAGAAATGCCTCTCTCGCAAAGAAGCGGGTAATTTATCATAATGACCTTTAAAATCAAGTAAAATATAGATTGATTGTTCTGTTTTTTTATCAGAATGGTGTGATATATGCCGATAATTATCTATCTGCTGGATTGATTGGTAATTTGGTTGACGCTCTTTGACGAGATTGCTATTTTATTCTTAGGGGTAGCCCTTAGACTTTACAACATAAACACCCTTTATAGGAAGTATATACTATGCCCAAAGCGTTTAGAATTGCAGGTGTTTTAACATCTGTCGTTATCTTGGCTGTTGTTTCATATATGGTGGCAATAGCTTACAGTAAAAGTGTCTACGATACGGAGTATTCATTTGGTCTCTCTAAAGTTTTAGTTGCCTATGCAACCGCGATCTTGCTACTATTTTTCGGCCCAGTATCAGACATTTCTGCTTTAATAAAAATCAAAGTGACTCTAGCGGTCTCTATAGCTACGGCTACGATTGGTTTTATTGGATGGTTGCTTATATCACCATCAAGCCAACAAGAGTCGATATCTTTAGTGTTTGAAACATTGTCCTTTAGTAATATATTACTCTTTGCTCTAATCGTCTTTCTTACGGCAGTTTTTTTAAGTTTAACATTTGGAAATAACTCTCAAGAATTCGCATTTTGTGGTGTTGCATTTGCTTTATCAGTCTGCGCGGTCAGAGGTGGCTTGCTCACCGTTAATCTTGGCTATATTGGAGATGTTGGCGAGATACACAAAATTTATCAATCTTTGGCTTGGGAAGGCTTTGCATGGCTTGGAATTGTCTTAGTTGCATTTGCAGGGTCGCATATCAATATTGGCGTTTCTAGCTTACGTAAACTCTGGTTGCAGGCGGATAAAAAGAACATTGTTATTGGTTTTGTTGTTTCGGTAGTAATTGGCGTATTGGGCACTAATCTTTTAACGCTTGGAGCTAGAGTTGTGGTAGATTCAGATGTATTTTCAGTTGTAAGACAGGCTTATACTGGGCAAATTTGTTTTGGAGTTCTAGTTTCATTTTGCGGCGGAGCCTATTTGTGCCGCCACTTCTTGAGAGTGCATTATATTGTTCCAACCATTGCTAGCGGATTAGTCGTATTTATCACGATGAGTTTTGCTTCTAGTACGTCTAATCTTGAGTATCTGTCAACCAATTTGCCAAGCTCATTTCTTCTTAAACCATCGGCAGGAGTACTGCCAATCCAGATGGTGGCTTTTGGTTCGCTTGGTTCAATAATTGGCTATTGGCTATCTTATTCTCATCAGGAATGGCAAAAAGAGAATCTCTCCAAGGGTTAAGAGTCTCTTTTGTTATCCGAGTTTATCAGTGGCGATATGCCAGTCTTTTAGATCTTGGTACACTTTAACATCAACAAGCTCTGCCGCAGTATTTAGGAGTTCTGAGCATTCTGGGCTAAGATCTATCAGGTGTAGTTTTTTGTTTAGTTTGGTGTATCTATCTGCTAGAGTGTTGATTGCTTCAATTCCTGAATGGTCATGAACTCTAGCATAGTGAAAATCAATAATAACATCATCTGGGTCGTTTGCTGGGTCGAATAGGTCTACGAAATGGCGAGTAGACCCGAAGAATAGCTGGCCGCGAAGCTTGTACACTTTTGAGCCTTTTTGGTCGATCTCTGAATGAATTTCAATTTGAGATCCTTTTTTCCAAGCGAATACAAGTGCAGAAACAATCACTCCAATAAAGACTGCTGTTGCCAGATCTTCAAATACCGTTACTGCCGAGACAAGCACAATAATAAAGGCATCTGAGCGTGGAATCTTGCGCATAATACGCAGGCTCGACCATTCGAAGGTACTAATAACGACAATAAACATCACTCCAACCAATGCTGCTACTGGGATAATCTGTATAATGCTTGAGCCAATCACAATGAAACTAAGCAGGGCTATAGCCGCAGTTACGCCAGAGAGTCTTGTACGCCCACCAGATCTTATGTTAATCATACTTTGGCCAATCATTGCGCAACCACCCATTGCACCAAATAGAGAGCATATCATATTGCCAATTCCCTGACCGATACACTCTTTGTTGCCCTTACCACGCGTTTGAGTAATCTCATCGATTAGAGTTAGTGTTAGCAGTGATTCGATAAGCCCGACTGATGCTGCAATCGCAGCGTATGGCAGGATTATCTCTAGAGTCCTTAAGTTTAGAGGTACTTGTGGAAAATGGAATTTTGGGAGCCCACCTTTGAGGGTTGTTGTTTGTGGGTCTAATATTTGCACAAAATCAAGGACATTTCTTGTGTGGTAGATTCCAGTTCTATCAAGAACTATCGCTATAATCGTGACTATTATAATTCCAGCTAAAGAGCCTGGGATTGCCTTGGTAATCTTTGGAAGCAGGTAACAGATAGCTATTGTTAAGGCTACTAAAGCCAGCATCAGATATAAATCTTTGCCGGATAGCCAAGTTGCTTCTGCGCCTATTCCGTTTTTGAATTGACCAAGCTGAGCAAGAAAGATGACGATTGCAAGACCGTTAACAAACCCTAGCATAACGGGGTGCGGAATCATCCTGACAAACTTACCAAGCCGCAAGAGACCTGCTGATACTTGTAAAATACCCATCAATAGAACTGTAGCGAATAGATACTCAACTCCATGCTCAAGAACCAAGCTTGCAAGCACAACTGCAATAGACCCAGTGGCTCCTGAGATCATTCCTGGTCTACCGCCTAGAATTGCGGTTGTTAAGCCCATTATGAATGCGGCATATAGACCGATCATCGGAGAGACGTTACACACAAAGGCAAATGCAATCGCCTCTGGGACTAATGCTAGTGCAACAGTTAGGCCTGAGAGAAGGTCGTTTTTGTATTTCTTTATTTCCAAATCGCTATACTCCATTTCATTTTTTTTTAGGGTAAATCTAATATTAGCAGTATTCAAGAGTTGTATTTCCAATCTACTCAAATATTGCAAAGGGGGGGCTTATATAACATTAAATATGGATTAAGTCAAAGCTTATTCCTAGGAATGCGGAGCCCTAGCTGGCAAATCGTTTGATGCGGTCTTCGACTAGTAAAAGCGTAAAAGATAACTTCTTTAACGTAAGGGACGCAAGAGGAACGGAATGCGGCTATGCCGCATTATTTTACAACTGGGCTGTAGGGATTCGCTTACGCGGCTTTCGCTTCGCTCTTGTCGAACCCTTTGGTGTTTTGCTGCGCTTTGCTTGCAAAACTTGTGGTTCGAACCCCTGTAACTATATAAAAAAAACACCAATTCATGGAATTGATGTTTTTAATAACCTGGGGTACAGGGATTCGCTTACGCGGCTTTCGCTTCGCTCTTGT
>WGDE01000153.1 GCA_015493385.1 Phycisphaerae bacterium | reverse complement strand
CTAAGCCGGTAATTATTAGAACTATGGACCTTGGTGCTGATAAGATTGTTCATGACAATCATTTTGCGGTTGAAGTTAATCCGGTATTAGGTTTACGTTCAATTAGATATTGCCTCCAGCATATGTTGCTATTTAAAACACAGCTTAGAGCTATATTAAGGGTATCTGCAATTAGCAATGTTAAGATTATGTTCCCACTGATTAGCAATCTCCAAGAGTTACTTCAAGCGAAGATGATTCTCAGAGACGTAATGGAAGATTTAGATGAATATTCAGTTCCATACAACCCTGATATTGAGATTGGCATTATGGTCGAAACGCCATCGGCTGCTCTAACTGCTTCTATGCTTGCGCGTGAGTGCGACTTCTTTAGTATTGGAACAAATGATTTGATTCAATACACCTTAGCTGTTGATAGGGCAAATGAGCGAGTTGCAACACTATATTCTGCAAACGACCCAGCTGTTCTGAGGTTATTACGCAATATTGTATATGATGCCGGTAAGGCAAAGATTTCTTTGAGTGTCTGCGGTGAGATGGCTTCTGAACCAGAGAATGTCCTACTTCTTATTGGTATGGGAGTGCGCACTCTATCTATCGCACCTGCAATGATACCGGAAGTAAAAAAGGTGATTCGCTCGGTAACCGTGCAGCACTGCAATAATCTAGCAAGACAGGCATTGAGTATGAATTCGAAGAGACAGGTTAGTAACTTCTTACGTGATGCCGCTATTAAAATATTACCAGAAGCATTTTAACAGCCTTGTTATTATATTTGAAGCGATATCCACTTCAAATATATCCATGGACGGGGTAAGGATTTATGATGGACCAGACAACCTTAGATTTAAGAGCAACTTTAGTTATAGACTTTCATATTGGTGGTAGACTAAGATTTTTGTCTCACCAAGAGACAATGCGAACTTTCATTAGAGCGTTGGTTCGCGCTAATATTGAAATTTGCCATAGCCAAGGTTTTAATCCACACCCTAAAATCACCCTTGTATTACCGCGCAGCGTTGGAACTGAGAGTTTTGCTGAGCGTTTATGTGTCCAAGTTAATCGAGACTCTATTGAAAATCTAGAATCTCTGAGAGATTCACTATCTGCGGAATTGCCAGAGGGAATAGAGATTACTTCGTTTGCTCTTAAAGATGGAATTGCAAAGTATTCACCCCTTTGGGTGGACTATCTGTTTCCATTGAATAGCGAGAATGTTGAGAAAAGGATAGGTTTGGTTCAAGAGCTAAGCGAGAAGCTCAATAACGGTGAACCAATTGTTACACAAAGAATTAACAGAAAAAAGAGAATATCAAAACAAATACTATTGAATGATTTTATAGACAATATCGTTTATAATGAATCCGAAGGTATTCGTGTAAGATGTATGTTATCGCCGGCCGGTACAGTCAGAATTGATGAATTACTTGATTTGCTAGAGTTGAATGTTGAAACTCTAAGCGGAGCAGTAACACGATTAGCTGTAGGCTGGCATTTAAAATAGCAATAAATTTAGGAATTAAAAATTATGGCAAAAGAAATGCTAGTTAATGTTGCAGTCCATGAGGAATGCAGGGTTGCAGTTGTAGAGGATGGCCGACTTGAAGAGCTCTATATGGAACGCTCAAGTTTTGAGAGTCATGTAGGAAATGTTTATAAGGGAAAAGTTACTAATATTGAACCAAGTATACAGGCGGCATTTATTGATTGTGGTTTTAAGAAAAATGGTTTTCTTCATATTAGTGATTTGCATCCGAGATATTTTTTGGATAGCTCTGCCAAGGAAAAGGTTGGACATCGCAAATCTCTAAAAGACCGTCCGCCAATTCAGCAATGCTTAAAACGGGGTCAAGAGATTCTTGTTCAAGTTACCAAAGAAGGGCTAAGGGCTAAGGGGCCAACACTTACCACTTATATTTCACTACCCGGAAAATATCTGGTATTTATGCCTTGGATGGATAGAGTTGGAGTTTCGCAGAAGATTGACGATGAGGAAGAGCGGAAGCGTCTCAAGGAGTTTATCGTTGAGTGTAAAAGACCGGAAGATGCAGGTTTTATTATAAGAACTGCAGGGGCTAAGGCTGCCAAAAAAGATTTACAAGGCGACCTTACATACCTAACAAGGCTTTGGAATTCTATATTCAAAGAATTAAAGAAAAGCTCTTGCCCTTCAGAACTATACGCAGAATCAGACCTAGCTATCCGTGCGGTTCGAGATGTTTTCAATAGTAAAATACGCAAAATTATCTGCGATTCAGAAGATGTTGCGCTTAAGATTAGAAATTTCATCTCTTTAACTCAGCCACGTTTTCAGCGTAGAGTGTCATATTACTCTGGCGGAGTTCCTCTATTTCATCAACACGGAATCGAAGAAGAGATTAAACGTGTCCAATGTAGCCGCGTAGAACTAAAATCTGGAGGCTCTATTGTAATAGAGCAAACAGAAGCGCTCGTTGCTATTGATGTTAATAGCGGTAGTTATAGAAAGCATTCAGATGCTGAGAGAACCTCGTTCAAAATAAATGTTGAGGCTGCGCGTGAGATTGCACGTCAGCTAAGACTCAGAGATCTAGGCGGTTTGATAATTTGCGATTTTATTGATATGCGCGATGCCACGCACCGCCGCGAAGTTGAAAGAGAGTTTCGCGCGGCAGTTAAAGCAGACCGTGCTCGTTCTCGTATACTGCGCATGAGTGCATTTGGTTTGATTGAAATGACTCGCCAGAGAATGAGGCCGTCACTAGAATCTTCTATTTATTATCAATGTCCTCATTGCGATGGTAGGGGCTTTGTGAAGAGCAGAGAGTCTATGGGTATAGAGATGATGCGTTTAATCAAAAACGACATCATAGACGAAAGAGTTGCCAAGCTTGAACTTAGTGTTTCGCTTGATGTAGCAGAGTTTATTTTAAACAACAAACGTAAAGAGATCGCCGATCTTGAAGAGAATTTCTCTAAGAAGATTATAGTCAAAACGGATGCTAGTTTGCTTGGTGAAAATTTTAATATCAAGTGCTTTGATGATCGAGATAAACTAATCTAATTAGATCACGTATCTTGCTCTTAATATTGATATACGCAGGATTTTCGATCGCACAGGGATTATAATATGAGTGAATATGATATTGATTATGCAATAAACGTAATCGAGAGTGAAGCTAAAGCAGTTTCCTCGCTTAGCTCTATTGTAAAGAGTGAGGAATTTAAGAGAGCTGTTGATCTGATATTTAATTGTAATGGCTCTGTTGTGATTACAGGTGTTGGCAAAGCTGGGCTGGTTGGCAAAAAGATTTCTGCCACTATGGCATCGGTAGGAACTAGTAGTCATTTCTTGCATCCTGTTGAGGCTATGCACGGCGACCTTGGCAGAGTAAACCGCAACGATATTGTACTAGCAATGAGTTTTGGCGGAAATACAGACGAGATACTTCGACTCATAAGCCACCTAAAACAACAGGAAATAAAGATGATTGCCATTACTGGTGATGCGCAGTCTCGGCTAGCAAAATACTGTGACATTCTCCTGTGTATTGGTAAATTGGAGGAGGCTTGCCCACTTGGCATGGCTCCTACAGTTTCAACAACGGCTATGCTTGCTCTTGGTGATGCTCTTGCTTTGACGGTTATGAAAGCGAAAAAGTTTGGCGCAGAAGATTATGCTAGATATCACCCTGGTGGTTCACTTGGTGCGAAACTTATAACAGTCGGTCAATCAATGGAATTTAGACATGGTGATAAATTACCTGTTTCGCTTGAAACCGATTCAATCGCCAAAATGCTCGGCGAAACTAGCCGTCTAAAACGCAGAGGTGCGGTGATGGTGGTTGATAAAAATGAAGAGTTGATTGGCATAGTAACCGATGCAGACCTGAGACGTTTTATTACAGATAATGGTGGAGACGCTTTGAATATGCCTGTTTCCAAAGCAATGACTCCAAATTGCAAGCGAGTTAGGGAAGACACCTTAGCTGCTGAGGCTATGGCAATTTTCCATAAATACAGGATTGATGATTTACCTGTTGTTGATAAGAAAAATAGACCGGTAGGTTTGATTGATGTACAAGATATTGTTTCAATAAAAGTAGTAGGTTGATTAAAAACCTAAAAGGAAAGTTTATGCGTAGTATTGATAAAGAAAAGATATCCAAGATTAAGATGTTTGTCTTTGATCTTGATGGCGTTTTTACAGATGGCTCCATAATCATCAATGAAGATGGAAGTGAATCCAAAGTTTACAATGTTCTAGATGGTCATGGTGTCAAACTCTGGCAAAGGGCAGGGTTTAAGACGGCTATTATTAGTGGTCGTGCGACTAAAGCCACATCTCTACGTGCGCAGCAGTTATCAATTGAGTACGTATTTCAAGGCTGTAAGGAAAAATTGCCCGTGTTTGAATCTCTACTAGACTCAGTAAAACTAAAGCCAGAAGAAGTGGCTTTCATTGGCGATGATGTTATTGATCTGCCAATACTCACCAGAGTTGGTTTTGGTGTTGCGGTTGCCAACGCGGTTGACGAATTAAAGGAATATGCAGACTATGTAACAAGCCAACCCGGCGGTAAGGGTGCGATTCGTGAAGCAATCGAATTGATTCTTAAAAATAATGGCAAATGGGACTCACTAATGGAACGTTATCTGACGCAGGGGTAATTATGAATTCAAGAAAAGTTGTAATATTCACTGTGTCATTTCTTGCAATACTTGCTGTATTCTTAATCTATAATGGCATAAATAAAAACTCATCTATAGACGTTCAGCCTAGATATAACGATACCGCTAGAGTTGATAGTGATAGTAAATTTGACAATCTAGAAGCTACTGATATTGGAGACGCCGTTGTAGGTGAGACTCTACGATCAGAGTATAAGATGTGGGATAGCAATAAGCGTCTGACAAGAAAATTTGGATTTGAGAAGTTATTGCACAGTGAAGGATTAAGCTGGGATGTTCTTAGCCCATCTATGAATATCTATGGGAAAAAGTTCAAGTGTAGCATTGTCTCAAAAGATGGCCACATTCGTATGACAAAAATTGATGGCAAGCCTACTCCTGCTCAAGCGAAGTTAAGTGGTAATGTTGTTATTAACATAGAACCATATAAAAATGAGACGGGTACTATAAAGATTTACCTTGATGATCTTGTTTTTAATAATGAACGTAGTGAATATTCAACTAATGGTCCAATTAAACTTGTCTCAGATACAGCAGTTTTAAACGGTAGAGGTCTTAACCTTGTCTACAATAGCACCGTCGGTAGGGTTGAGTTTTTAAAAATTACAAAACTTGACAAGTTAATTATAAAAGATTACGGCGATAAAGATAAAAAAACAGAGAATGCAAGCTCAGCCTTAAAGAATACAGATTCACACAAAACAAAGCAGATAGAGACTACCGCAAAGACTAATACAAAAGAAACTTCAGGTAAAATTCAATCTTATCGTTGCGAGCTAGATAGCAATGTCGTAATCTCAACATCCCAGAATCAAATGATAACGGCTGATTTGGTCGCAATAAATAATATACTACTGGATTCTCAAGATGAAGACTCTGGCGATGCAAACAATAACAGCAGTGACAACTCTTCTCCGGCAAAAGAAGGAAGCGCAGACCAAATCAATCCTAAACAGGCAAACTCTTCAGCCAGTCCTAATCCAAGTGATTCTCAAAAGGAAAAACGTATTATAGTTACCTGTAGTGGTTCTCTAGTTCTCAAACCAGTCGATGTCGATGCCGACCAAGAGAAAAGTTATTCTTTAGATTTTACTGGTTCACCAGTTAAAATCAGTGTCAATTCTGAGTCAGTTGCTAGTTGTTCAAAACTTCACTACGATGTCGAAAATGAATCTGTTAAATTGTCTAGCGGTGCAGACCAAGAAGATATCGTTTTGAACATGCAAGGCAAAGATGGTTATTTGCTCAGTAAGGGCGAAGTGTTTTTGGATAGGAAATCAAATTTTGCTACGGTAAAAGGGCCGGGTGCAGTTCATTTTAAATCACAAAAGGGCGTGTTTAAAATGGATTTTGATGATCTTATGGAGATGAGCTTCACAGAAGCAAAAGCAAATACAAACAATATAAATCTGAAGACGCTTAAGATCTCAGGTGGTATGAATGCGATTTTAAAGGGTGATCAAACCAGTTCGATTGCTAGTAAGCGTGCAAAGCTCGATTTTGATAACAATAAGATTACGCATGCTGACCTAGACGATGATGTTCATTTTGAAAATCCAAATGGTGAGCTACTCTCAGATCATGCAGAGATTCTATTTAGTAAATCTGATTCCAAGCAAAACAAGCCATACAAAGTTTTAGCTAAAGGCAACTCTATCTTAAAACCAAAGGAAGAAAAAAACGGACCTACAATATTCAATGCAGATAGTATTGAGTATGACCTACTTGAGCAGCGAGCAGTCGCTTCGGCTCCAATTAAGTTAGACTTCTTTATGCCATCGAGTCAAAATAAAGCTGACGGAAATAGAGTACCTGTAGTTGTTAGAGCCAAGGGTAACGCAAAATTTGATCTTCTCAAAAATAAAGTTACTTTCAACGATGATGTAAATGTTAATATTGTTGAAGACCATATTCTCTATAAGCAAGTCATAACACTCGATTCAGATGTTATGTTGGTAGAGATGGCTGGGAAAGATATCGCTAATTCCAATACACAGGTTAAGAGATTCTATGCCAGCGGAAATCCGGTTAAACTGAAATCAATTAGAGAAGTTTCTGGAGAAGTCATCCAAAAAACTCTACTCTCTAGTGAGTATCTTGAGTATAAGGGCGATAGTGAAATTCTAAGTAGCGGCGCAGGAAAAATTGAGTTTGACAATAGCAAAGCCGCTTCATCTAAAAATGTCCTCAAAGGTCCATCTTACGGAATTATTGAAGACTTTACTAACCTAGACTGGAATACAAAATCGAATAACATTTCTATCTATGCTGATAATGGTATCGTGCATATGGGATTTGTCCCTGTACTTGACGGTGGGGCATTGGGGTCTGAAAAACTAATGGATGCTGGTAGAATTAATATTCAGCTAGCTCCCAAAGATACATCGAGTTTAGAACTATCGACACTTAAAGCTTCTGAATCTGTTCTATATCAAGAACCAAAATTGCATCAGTTTGTTGGAGATAACCTCTTCTATGATGCATCTACTGGCGAGATTGTAGTTAGAGGCTCAAAGCGAACTCCTTGTATGCTAGACAACAATATAGTTAAAGGCATTGAATACAATCTTATCAATGGAAGCCTCAAAACAAAGCTTAGCGGAAGAAGCTCAATTCGCTAAAATTACGACTAAATAAAGGATGATTTGATGTGTGAAGATAAAAGCGTAAATCTCTCTAGTACAGGTAAATTCCTATTGATATGCGCCTGTTTTGTGATTACTGTAGCAGGAATGAAAACGGCGGAGGTGATACTTGTTCCATTTCTCTTGAGCCTTTTTATTGCTGTGGTTGTATCACCATTAATGTTTTGGCTTGTTAAGATAAAAGTTCCAACATTTCTGGCAATCCTAATCCTGAGTTTAATCTTAGTGTTAGTTGGAGTTTTAGTTGCGTCATTGGTTGGCTCAACTCTAGCTGATTTCTCAAATTCTTTGCCACAATTACAAGATCAATTGCAAGTAAAAATAGACACCACTATAGCCTGGCTTGACTCTCACCATGTGACCGTAGATGCTGATATGGTTAAAGAATATATAAATATCGGTGCTATTATGAGAATTATCTCTAAACTTATTTCTCAGCTCACTAGCCTCTTAGCCGATGGATTTTTGATATTTTTAACCGTAGTGTTTATTTTGCTTGAAGCTTCATCTCTGCCTTATAAACTCAAATACGCACTTGGGCTTAGCCCACATGCCGTTGAAGAAGTTAATCGATTTGGCGATAGCGTTAAACGCTACCTTGGAATAAAAACAATCACTAGCTTGATTACTGCATCTTTAGTTCTTTGCTTGCTTTTAACTCAAGGAGTCAAATACTGCATGCTTTGGGCACTTCTCGCGTTTTGTTTAAATTATGTGCCTAATATAGGTTCATTTATAGCTGCAATCCCAGCAATTGCAATATCTCTCGTGCAACTTGGTTTTCGTGCATCAATGATAACAGCAATTGGATATGTTGTTATTAATGTATTAATTGGTAATGTGGTAGAACCAAGATGGATGGGACGAGGTCTTGGGCTCTCTACTTTAGTAGTTTTTCTATCCTTAGTCTTTTGGGGTTGGCTTTTTGGCCCAATCGGTATGTTACTATCAGTTCCTTTGACAATGGTAGTTAAAGTTTTACTTGAAAATCACAGTGAAACTAGGCATCTTGCTATGTTTTTGGGTAGCGAGAATGGTCTGCGCGAACAATAATATTAAAATCACATGTAGGAGTTTGTTATGCTAGTTCATTCAGTTTACTTTTGGCTTAAAGATGATATTTCACAAGACGAGCGTTCTTTCTTTAGAGCTCAACTAGAATCACTCAAAGATGTTTCATCAGCGCAGGCTGTGTATGTAGGAACTGCGGCCGCAACGCAACGAGAAGTCGTTGATAGTTCTTACGATTTTGCATTAACTCTGATATTCGAAGATCTCTCAGCGCATGATAAATATCAAAGCGACCCTGCTCACAAAGCATTCTTAAATAACTGCAGTTCTATGTTTGATAGAATCTTAATATATGACGCAGACTAATAGCAGGGTTAGTCTTTGAATATCCCATCATTTTCGCTAATAACTCTCTTGATCGCACTTGTAAGGGCTGTTATTTCTGGGTCTGTAATAATATATGGTGGCATTATATAGATGAGCTTGCCAAATGGACGTATCCAAACGCCTAAATCGACAAACTTCTTTTGTATGATTTCAAGCTCGACATTCTTGTGAGTCTCAACGACACCGATTGCGCCAAGAACTCGCACGTCTGCAACTAACTCGGAATTTCTAAGCGGTGCAAGCTCTCTGCTTAGCTGCGATTCAATATCACTTACTCGCTGTTGCCATGGCGAATTTATAAGTAAGTTTGTGCTAGCTATTGCCACCGCGCATGCTAGTGGATTGCCCATGTAGGTTGGTCCGTGCATAAAGACTCCCGGCTTGGCAGAGCTAATAACCTCGCTAAGCTTTTGAGTGGTCAGTGTGGCGGCAAAAGTCATATATCCACCTGTTATTGATTTTCCGATACACATTATATCAGGTGCAATATCAGCATATTCACAGGCAAAGAGTTTTCCAGTCCTGCCAAATCCTGTAGCGATTTCATCTAATATCAGAAGGACGTCATATTTGTCACAAAGCTGCCTTGTTTGCCTGAGATACTCTGGATGATAAAATCTCATTCCGCCAGCACCTTGCACGATAGGTTCTAGTATAATGGCTGCAATTTTTTCATGATTGGCTTCTAGGTTTCGTTTTAGAGAATCGATATCGCTATCGTCCCATTCGTCTCTAAAACCACACATAGGCGCATCTGCAAAATAGTTTTTAGTGACAACACCGTTAAAGATGCTATGCATACCAGTAATTGGGTCGCAGACGCTCATAGCCATAAACGTATCGCCATGGTAGCCTGAGCTTATTGTTAGGAGCTTAGTTTTTCTTGGTTTTCCAATTGCTGAGTAATATTGGATTGCCATCTTGATAGCAACTTCTACCGCTACAGAACCAGAATCACTATAGAATATCTTGGTGAGATTTGCAGGTGTAAGCTCAAGTAAGAGTTGCCCAAGCTCTATTGCAGGTTTGTGTGTAAGTCCACCAAACATAATATGTGCCATTTTTTTGAGTTGTTCTTCAACAGCCTTATTCAATATTGGATTGTTATAGCCATGTATTGCGCACCACCAGCTAGACATACCATCAACGAGCTCTTGACCTGTTGATAATTTAATCTTAGCAAGATTGGCACTCTCGACTAGATAACTCAAAATAGGCTCAGTCATCGATGTGTATGGGTGCAGTATATTTTGCCTATCAAATGACAATGCTGTTTTAATGTTATATGTAGGTTTCATATTAATAGTTTACCCGTATGATATTTCTTATTTGATTCTCTAACTCGCCCTTTATTGTAAAGGATTTGCTATAAATGGGAAATAAGTCTTTATAAAAATGCACTATATTATACAATTGACGTACAGTTTATACGTCAACTCTAAATTATGTAAAGGAATTGTATATGAGCACTATAAGCAAAGCATTATTG
>WGDE01000152.1 GCA_015493385.1 Phycisphaerae bacterium | reverse complement strand
TATAAAATACCTTGTTGAAAAAACATTTTAGGGCAGAAAAATGAACTTTCGCCCATACTAAAACAATAAATGAAAACAATACAAGGAATATGCAAGTGGCATTAGTATCTTTGATAACAGGTGATGGAATTGGTCCAGAAATAGCAGATGCGGCAAAGAGATGTGTGGAAGCAACAGGTGCGGATATCCAGTGGGATATAGTTGAAGCTGGTTCGGCAGTGATGGAAAAATGCGGCTCTCCGCTACCACAAGAAACTATTGATAGCGTCCTGCGCAACAAAGTTGCTCTAAAGGCACCGGTTACAACACCAGTTGGTACTGGATTTAGAAGTATCAATGTCCACCTTAGGCAAAGTCTAGACCTCTACGCCTGCGTTCGTCCTTGTAAGAGTAGAAAAGGAATCGAATCTCGCTACGACGATGTAGATATTGTTGTTGTAAGAGAAAACACAGAAGGCCTCTACGCTGGAGTTGAGTTTAAAGAAGGCGAAAAAGAAACAGTAGAACTTATCGACTGGCTAAACGCTCACAACAGCAAACAGATAGCTAAAGATAGCGGCATATCAATCAAGCCTCTCTCAATTGAGGGGACAGAGAGAATTGTCAGATACGCATTTGAATATGCAAAGAAAAATAACCGCAAGAAAGTAACAAGCGTTCACAAAGCAAACATAATGAAATTCTCAGACGGGCTCTGGCTTGAAGTTAGCAGAAGGGTTGCTAAGGATTACCCAGAAATCGAGTTTGATGATTTAATCGTAGACAATATGTGCCAACAACTCGTTATGGATCCAAGCCGCTACGACATCCTAGTCATGCCAAATCTATACGGCGATATTGTCAGCGACCTCTGCGCAGGACTAATCGGAGGCCCTGGAGTTGCTCAAGGTGCAAACATTGGCGAGAAGGGAGCTGTCTTTGAGGCAACCCATGGTAGTGCCCCAACTATTGCTGGGCAAAATATCGCTAACCCAATCGCGCTTATATTCAGTGCTGTTATGATGCTTGAACATCTAGAGATGCGCGAAGAAGCTGCAAAATTAGAGAAGGGTTGTAACCTCGTACTCGCTGAGGGGAAATCTCTGACTCCAGACCTAGCAAAGGATAGTAGTCTAGCCAAGGGCACTAAAGAAATGGCTGACGCTATCATTGAAAAAATAAAGAGTCTCTAGTTTCGATAGGTTTGATCTTGGATCAAAATTATTTTCGCAATCTAATCTCTAAAAAAGACGCTCACTTTAGCGCAAAGCTGATTCGCTTGTTGCTGCGCATTGCGGCATTTCCGTACGCCACAATCATAGCGCTGCGCAATATTGGGTTTAACCTTGGTCTCCTGCGCAGTTATAAAATTGATATCCCCGTAATTAGTATTGGCAATATAACCGCCGGTGGAACTGGGAAAACGCCTATCGTTATATGGCTATGCAATCTTCTAGCGGGAAGAAATATTAAGACTGCAATTATCAGCAGAGGCTATAAATCTAAGACTGGTACTCTTGGCGACGAAGCGGCGATGATGGTAAAGAATTGCCCGTTAGCAAAAATAATTACTAACAGCGATAGAGTTAGCTCTGCGCATAAGGCTATCGAAAAATACGACGTAGAGGCTATAGTTCTTGACGATGCATTTCAACACAGACGTATTAAAAGAGACCTAGACATTATTGCCATTGACGCGACCTGCCCATTTGGATTTGACAGGATTCTCCCAAGCGGATTGCTTAGAGAATCTCCAAATAGTTTAAAACGCTCTCAAGCTGTAATAATAACTAGAATAGACCAATGCACAAAAAACTCTCTAGAAGAAATAGAGACTAGAATAAAAAGTATCAATCCAGATATATTGATTACCCATAGTACTCATAAAATAGTCTCGGCAAAAATGATTAAAGACGAGACTATCTCGATTGATGAGTTAAAAAAAAATAAAGTGTTCGCTTTTTGTGGAATAGGCAATCCTGAATCTTTTTCTAAAAGCCTCACGGGTGCAGGGTTAGAAGTGGTAGGCGAGAAATTCTTTAACGACCATCAAGACTACACAAAAGATTTATTAAAAGATGTGGAAGTCTTAGCTAAGAAATCTGGAGCAGATATTCTTTTGACGACTCAGAAAGACTGGGTTAAGATTGCATTGTTAGCAAGAGAGGTTTTTGATATCAAATGCGCATACGTCGCAATAGAACTTGATATTACAAAAGCTAAGCAAGAATTAATTGAACTCATAGACGATATTATTAAAAAAGACGGCGTTGCTAATGTATAGTGAGCTACTAAAGAAAGTTACAAATCTGGGAAACCCAAAGGTTCTCCTAGTCGGCGATTTCATGCTAGACAGCTATGTTTATGGCGATGCTCTGCGGATAAGCCCTGAAGCGCCAGTGCCTGTTTTAAAGATTGTGCGCAGAGAAGACAAATGCGGTGGCGCGGCATCTGTGGCTGCCGATATTGCCGCAATGGGCGGCGAGTGTATTTGTGTTGGATTAATCGGAGACGACTCTGATGGAATCATCCTTAAAAAACTCTTGAGAGAAACTGGCTCGGACACTGACGGGTTAATAGTATCTAAAAATCGCCCTACCACTTCAAAGCAAAGATTAGTCGGACTCGCTCAGCACAGACACCAACAACAATTGATGCGCGTTGACCAAGAGGATAGCTCTGAGCTGAGTGCAGAAGAAAATGTTGCTCTATTAGAAATGTTCAAATCAAAACTTGCCAGCGCAGATATCGTATGCTTGCAAGATTATAACAAGGGAGTCTTGAGCCCAGATATATCTCAGGAATTTATCAAACTTGCAAAAGATGCAGACAAGATGGTTCTTGTTGATCCACCTCTATCGGATGACTACTCAAAATTCAAGGGCGCAACTCTTATCACTCCAAACAGACAAGAGACTTCTTATGTGGTCGGGTTCTCGGTTGAGACAATTGACGATGCAAAAAGAGCCGCCGATATCCTTTTGGAAAAATACAAACTAGACGCCGCAGTCGTAACATTAGACAAGGACGGTGCTTTCTTAAAATCTAGTAACCTAAGCGAGCTTGTTCCAACTATTGCAAAGACGGTCTACGATGTTACTGGCGCAGGCGATATGGTTTTAGCCGCCCTTGCGACTGCGCTTGCTGGTGGGTGCAATTTGAAATCCGCAGTAGAAATATCAAATATAGCTGGCGGGCTTGAGGTTGAGAAATTTGGAGTTGCCACAGTTTCGACTGATGAGATTATCAATGAAATAATCTCAAGGAGCCACTCTAAGACAGGTAAGATTCACGAGACAAAATCTCTAGAGAAGGTAATAGAATATCACAGAAGACTCGGCGAGAAAATCGTATTCACGAACGGTTGCTTTGATGTAATCCATCGCGGCCATATTGAATATCTAAGCTTTACAAAACGCCAAGGGGACATTGTCGTACTTGGCTTAAATAGTGATTCGAGCGTTAAGAGATTAAAAGGCCCAAAAAGACCGATTAACAATCAACACGATAGAGCAGCGGTTCTAGCGGCCCTTGAGTCGGTGGACTATATAACAATATTCGACGAAGATACACCTGCCAATATAATAGAACTCGTAAAACCAGATATCCTAGTTAAGGGCGCAGACTGGAAAGACAAAGGCGTTGTCGGTCAGGAATTTGTTGAGTCTAGAGGTGGTAAGGTTGTATTAGCCCAAATCGTTGAGGGCAAAAGCTCCACCAATACGATTGAGAAGATGAACGGTCTGGACGAAAACAATAATTAAATTCTAATTTTAGAATGAATAAGAATATGAGTAACAAAGCAATATTCCTTGATAGAGACGATACAATAGTAGACGACCCCGGTTATATAAGTAGCCCCGAACAGGTGAAACTTCTACCTGGTGCGGTCGACGCTTTAAAATCTTTCAAATCTCTCGGCTACAAACTGATAGTAGTATCGAACCAATCAGCAATAGCAAGGGGCATTATTGACGAGGAAAAACTCTCGACTATACATGCAAAGCTAGAGCGTATTCTCGCCAACCAAGGAGTATTTTTAGACAAGATATATTACTGCCCCTTCCATCCAGATGGTAGCGTAGAAGAGTACAGCAAAGAAAGCGAACTGCGCAAACCAAATCCAGGCATGCTGCTTCAAGCTGGCAAGGATTTTGATATAGACTTTAAAGAGTCTTGGATGATTGGAGACTCTTACCGTGATGTTGCGGCTGGAATCGCCGTTGGTTGCAAAACTATCCTAATCAACTCACCAGTGAAACCGAGTAAGAAAAAAGTTGATGACCCGACTCCAGACTATGAAGCTGTCAATATCAAAGAAAGCTCGAATATAGTCAGGATGCATAACTCTAAAAAGAATTCTTCAAAAAAAAATGAAGCCCCAAAGGAAGAGAAGATACAAACTCCAGAAGAGCCACCTTTAGCTGCGCAAGAAATAAAAAAAGAAAAGAAAACTCAGGTGGCTAAACCAGATATCACCCGAGTAAATACAACTAGAAATATCAACAAAGATAATTATACAACAAGCGAGTCTAAAAAAGAAACAGCTAAAACTAACAGCTCAACAGAGAAACTTCTGCATGAGATAGTTACCCTGTTAAAAAAAGATGACAGAACTCAGATGTATCACGAGTTCTCATTGGTGAAATTTCTCGCTGGATTATTGCAAACTGGCGCTGTCTTTTGTTTGCTATGCGCAGTGTGGGTTATGATTGATGGCGCAGACAATGAGATTAGTATTTTAACTCCGCTTGCATTTGCTGCTGTTTTGCAGCTGATATGCCTGACTCTCCACACAATGGATAATCATAAATAAAAACTTGGATTTACTATGCAATATAAAAAGATACTAGTTTGGTTGCCGAGTCCATTGGGAGATGCCGTTATGGCAACTCCAGCCATGAGAGCATTGCGCAGAGAGTATAGAGAATCTCATATCACATTTATAGCAAATAAAATTGTTGCTCAAGCTCTTAGCCCATCAGAATTTTGTGATGAATGGATTATTGTTCAAGGCGGCTTTTTAAAACAAATAAAATCTATCCGAAGCGGCGGCTACGACTGTGCAATTCTATTTAAAAATTCGTTATCTTGTGCGCTTAAGATATTTCTCTCTGGCATAAAAGAGAGAGTTGGTTACAAGAGAGATATGCGAGGGGCTCTTTTAACAAAGAAATTGAGCCCCGCAAAAAAAACAGATGGGACTTTTTCGCCAAGACCAATGATGCTCTACTATCTTGAGCTACTATCTTGTATCGGTATAGAGGATAGCGATACATCTATGACTCTAAGCGTTAGCAAAGAAGATGAAAAATCTCTTGACGAAAAACTCGGTGCAAAGCTTAATAAAGATAAAAAGCTCGCCATCGTCGTCCCCGGCGGAGCATTCGGGCCGAGCAAATGCTGGCCTACTAAAAACTACGCAGAACTATGCGATACTCTAATTCAAGAGCATAACTGTTTGGCCGTTGTATCAGTTGCGCCAAACGAGAGAGAGATTTCAAAGTCCGTATGCGATCAAGCCAAAAACGAGTTAATCGATCTAGCCCAAACACCACTCTCACTCGGAGAGCTAAAGGCTCTATTTAAAAGAGCTGATATAGTTATCACAAATGACACAGGGCCGAGACACTTTGCTGTTGCTCTTGAGAGAAAAGTAATTACTCTATTTGGCCCCAACGATCCAGTCTGGACTGATAGCAAGCATAACTTAGAGATTCAACTAGTTGCCAATACGGACTGCTCACCCTGTGGCAATCCTGTATGTAAGAGAGACGAGCGATTGTGTATGGAGTCGATAACAACCGAAAAGGTGATTGAAGCGGTTAAAGAGTTGCTATAAATGGCAGTTTAAATTACAATATTGTTAGATTATAATATTTAATCAGGTAGAAAAATGCAATACAACACAACAAACATAAGCTTGATGATTATTGGTTCATATCTGGTCGGTTCAATCCCGTTCGCATATATATTCGCAAAAGCACAGGGTATTGATTTGCGCAAGGTTGGTTCTGGTAATATTGGCGCAACCAATCTAGGCAGAGCCTTAGGTAAAAAATGGGCCGTTCTATGTTTCTTCCTTGACGCTCTAAAAGGATTCTTACCTATGCTGACCGTACGGATAGCTTTTGGCTCAGACGAACAAAAATATATCAATATGTGGCTTTGGATGGCAGTAGGCTGCGCGGCTATAATCGGCCATATCCACCCAGTCTTCCTGAAATTCAAGGGAGGCAAGGGCGCAGCAACAAGTCTTGGAATGGTTCTTGGGCTCTGGCCATATCTAACCATACCTGGAATTGTCAGCTTTATTGTGTGGGGCGTTTTATTTTTGCTATGGAGATATGTATCACTCGCCTCAATCATCGCCTCAATAGTCTTTCCCGCAGTACTCTTAGCATGTATCCTAACTGGGGACGAGCGATGGACGATAAGCGGGCTTTGGCCACTGCTTCTAGTATCAAGCGTGATGGCATCTTTGATTGTTGTAAAACACAAAGATAATATAAAGAGATTGCTAGAAGGCAAAGAGAATAGGGCTGGAAAACCAAAAGAAGAGACAAGCGAAGAATAATCTATCTCAACTTACAACTTATCATTAATAATCTATGCTACTTGTCTTTTCCTGCTGCGTAGTAATAAACCACCAATGCCAAACAATGCTAGAGTGATTGGTTCTGGGACAGATACGCCAACCCAAACACCTCGTTGCTCTAATTCTGGTATGTATATATCATACGCATCCTGATTAAGAGGATTACCCATTAAATAAACTGAACGTAAATTCGGCAATGATAATAAAATAGAAATATCTTCAACGTTAGTATCAGTTAAAATTAACTCTTCTAGGTTAAGCATATTTACTACAGAAGATATATCACTTATCTCTGTTGCGCTAAGGTCAAGATAAGTCATTTGTTCCATATTAATTAAAGAGGATATATCACTAATCGGATTATCATTCAAGTGAAGCATTTCCAGCGCACTGCATTGTTCTAGTACGCTAAGATTATCAATACCTGTATTGCCTAGATCAAGCGATAAAAGATTTTCAAAGTTAGAAATTACTGAAAAATTACTTATATAATTTGAGTTTAAAGATAACTTTTCAAGTCCACTCAAACCTCCTAAAGCCGTTATATCAGAAATTTGATTACGTCCAAGATCAAGCCCTTTTAAATTGCCGAGTTGTGCTATCGGTGAAATATCACTAATTTGATTCCCTGATAAGCAAAGATAATTCAAGTTTTTCAAACCTTGAATAGGCAGAAGATTGGACACATTACCGCAAATTGCCAAAGATTGTAATGCTGATAAATTTGTGACAGGTGAAAGATCAGACACATTTCCACAAACTGAGAGAGATTGCAATGATGATAAATTTGTAACGGGTGAAAGGTCAGATATACTGGAATATGGACCAGGAGCAAGCGTTGTGATATTGCTTGCATATTCAATACCTCTCAAACTAGAAATCTCTCCAGTAGCATAACCAAAAAGAAATATTAGATCAGAATAATCAAGGGACTCTAAGTTTAGCATATCACTCTCTGTAATATCGCCAGTAATTTCTAACTTAGATGCAATTGCTTGTTCAAGATAGGCATCTTCAAAATTTACAACATCTGAATCAGCCAGTACCACCCCCGGCAATAAAACAAGCAAAGCTAATACTATTTTTTTCAACATAATTAAATCTTTCAAAATAAAATAAATTTGAAGTTCATTTAAGCGAATAGACGTAACCTTTAAAGCATGCTGCATTATTAC
>WGDE01000151.1 GCA_015493385.1 Phycisphaerae bacterium | reverse complement strand
GAAAATATGCTAAAAATGAGACTAATGACCTTTCTGAAAGCAATGCCAGTTTAGAAAAACTCGGAAAGAGTGTTTTTTCAGGGACGACTAGCTAAGCGATAAACTTTTCTTTGTGATGAAAGATTGAAAAACGCCTGCAAAGGGAAAACTGCAAGTGAACGATTTGCGGAGCTGGGGCTCCGCGTTCCCAGGAATTCGTGGTTTCAGACAAATAAAACAAACTCTTCTAATTCCGTTTCGTTTGCGTCGTCTGCGCCTTTTGCGCTTGCCCTGTTAGAGTTTCAAACTCTAATAGGGTCCCCTTGCGCTAAAGCAGATTAACCGGATCAATATCATAAACCGTAGCAACAGACGGTTTTATTGGCTTGGAATTTCTCAATACTCTAAAAAGCATCTGAATATCTTTAGCGTCGCTTGCGTTGATAATTATCTGCATCCTGTAATTTCTGTGCAATCTTGCAATTGTCGAATCCATTGGGCCGCGTGTCATTATGTTTAGAGAATTAGCCTTTATAATATCTCCGATTAAATAATCTAGCGCGTTTGCCGCTGCCTCTAGACGGTCGTACTTTTCGTCTCTCAAATGAATTATCGCCATACGTGCAAAAGGAGGGAGATGGCACTTTTCTCTAAGGTCTAGTTCCGCCTTGGCGAAACCTTCAAAATCGTGTTCTAGTGCGAATTTAATTGCAGGTTGTTCTGGCATCATCGTTTGAATTACAACACGGCCCGGCTTATCACCTCGACCCGTTCGACCTGCCACTTGGCTAAGCAATTGAAAAGTTCTCTCGTTGGCTCTAAAGTCTGGGATTGAAAGGGATGTGTCTGCGCTAATTACTCCAACCAATGTAACATTTGGAAAGTGAAGCCCTTTAGCTAGCATCTGCGTTCCGGCGAGAATATCAATCTTGCCTTTTGAAAAATCGTCCAAGACCTTGTAATAATCCTTTGCCTGCATAGAATCACTGTCGATTCTTGCCATACTGTAATTTGGGAATTTCTTTTGAATCTGCTCTTCTAGTCTCTGCGCACCAAGACCAACCATTATCATCTTAGTATTACAGAGTGGGCAATTATTTGATACTAGTGTTTGTGAATTGCAATAATGGCACAGGGCATGGCCGGATAAGTTAAACTTATTTGCCATCGGTGAGTTTGCGACATTTTTAGATTTAAAAGACCGGTGGAACGTAAGCTTCACATCGCAGTTTCTACATTGCAAAATGTGCTTACATTTTGGGCACATCACAAAATTGCTATATCCACGCCTGTTAAGAAGAAGTATAACCTGCTCTCTTTTTTCAACACTCTTTCTTATATACTCAGCAAGCTTGTCACTTATCAGACTATCAAACAGGCCTCCCTTTTGATAGTTCAAATCAACGCACTCCATCTTCGGCATTGGAAGATCCATTACTCTATTGGGTAGAGATAGGAGTTTGAAATGTTTTTTAGTTTTACAGTTTAAGAGCGTCTCTAGAGATGGTGTCGCAGAACCAAGCATACAATGCGCATTCTCAAGATGTGCCCTCTTTATTGCGACATCTCTACCGTGGTACCTTGGATTTGAGTCCTGCTTGTAGCTAGGTTCGTGCTCTTCATCGATTACTATTAAACCAAGATTTTTAACGGGGGCAAATATTGCCGAGCGTGCGCCAATAATAACATCCGCCTGAGAGGATGCGATTTTTTGCCACTGAACATTGCGCTGCGCAGCGGTTAAACCACTATGCATAACGGCGATATGTTTAAATCTAGAGCTAAACCTTTGAATTGTCTGGGCGGTAAGCGCAATCTCAGGAAGCAATATAATCGCACTTTTACCAAGCGATATCGCCTTTTCAATCGCACGAATATAAACCTCTGTTTTGCCGCTATCAGTAACGCCGTGCAAAAGGCTAACCCCAAATCTCTCGCTGACAAGCTCATCAGACACAAATTCAAGCGCATTAATCTGATCAGAGTTTAGAACAACCTTCTTAGTTTTTAGAGACAATCCTTCTGGAATAACTGGCATACTCTTAAAGGTAGTTTTAGTTTCATAAAGAACGAATTCCTTTTGCACGAGCTTTTTAATCACAGAATTGCTAGTAGATGCTTGCTGGGCGACCATAGAAATCTCAATAGAACTCTCTTTGCTAAACGCACCAGCATCGGCAAGATTTTGAACTATTAACCTTTGCTTTGAACCTTTGCGCAGCAGGGCTAAATTCTCTTCAAGATTTTCTGGTTTGAACGCAAGATACGCAAGTTTTTCTACCTTTAGCCCCTTGCCCTTTTTAACTGCCGATGGAACCATTGCAGATATAACTTGCCCAAGCGGAGATACGTAGTACTCGCTTATCCATTTGGCGAGAGCAAGCTGTTTTTCATCGAGCAGAGCTTTGTCGTCTTCGATTTCTATAACATACTTATATCTAATCTTCTTTGTTTTTTTGGATTGTGTTTTCTCTGGATCGCAGGCTACGCAGAAGCCTAGCGTCTTTTTGTTGCTACGCCCGAATGGCACTAAAACCCTTTGCCCAAGCCCGATAGGCCAAATCTCATCTGGGACCGCATAATCAAAACAGCTATCAACCCCAGCATCAAAGGCAACCCTGATAATATGAGAGCTGGAAATCTTGGGGCTAGATTCTTCTCCAAAGAGATTTTTTTGGTACTCTAAACTCATTTTTTATTGTAACTCATCTTTAATATCAACAAAACTATAAACCACACAATCATCACCGGAATCACAATGCCAAGCACAAACAAAGGCCCCTTTATCGCCAAGAGCGGAATTGCCAGACCCGTCCATAACCCACCACCCATTATAGGTTCGTGAATCATCTGTTTGTAAGCAAAAGCATCTGCCGCTGGAGTTTCATAATCAGGGTCTACCGCACGAAGTAGTAAAAGCCCTGTTGCAGTAACACCCATACTCTGGCCCATCTCTGCAATACTTCTCTCAAACCAAGCGTCTGGAAGTAATCTCTTTGCAACAAAAACAACACAAAATACATTCCACAATATTCCCACAAAAACAACGAGCAGCAGAGGAACAAGATATGTTGCAACAACATCTAGCTTAATAGTTGCTATTGCTGCAACAACTAGAAAATCCAATGCTGAATTCTGAATACGTCTGGTTAGCCCAACATCAATTATTGAATATTTATCATACTTAGTCTCAATAACTTGAATAATCAAACCGCCAAGCATACATAGGGGAAACAGCGGAAAACCTTGAAATAGCTCAAGCTTTGCTAGCGGCGGTATAACAGATTCTATTCCAAGCAGCGTCTGTTTCATAATAAGACCAAGTAAGCACGCAACTCCGATTATCGCAATATGCAGAGACATCGCCCCTACAGCGTCGCTGCGCACCGTCAACATTCCAGCTGGAGGCCTTGTACCAGGCGAGAAGACTCCGATAGAATCATCTTCTGCAATCTCCCTTTCGGCAGCTGTTTTAGGCTCAAAAGTTTTTATTGCTACATGCCCTTTGCGCTTAGCCCAGTTGACTAGAACCATACCGACTATAATCGCTCCAAGAATTCCGAACGTTGCACTTGCAAGCGCAAAGTCGATTCCGATAGACCAGTCATATTTATCGAATATAGGCCCAAGCCCAGCAGCCGTTCCATGACCGCCCTCAAATCCTACTGGTAAAACACCAGCAAACATCCCAGGAAGCTCTGGCCATAGCCAAGTAACTAAAACTAAAAAGAATACACAGCCAACAAGATATTGCCCCCAAGCTACAATCTGACCATAAGCCACCTGCGGACCACTCCTGCGCCAGACTTCTTTTAGGCCTGGAATTTCAACTCCTAAAAATAAGCACGCAAAGACTATATTTATCAACAGTCCAGGAAGTTTTCCCCAAGGTGCACTTAAGAGATTAATTTGGTTGGATACATTTACAACCCAACTGACTTCACTGCCAGAAGCTGCATAATGAAATCCCTGAATAATAATCAAGCCAAGCAAGCCACCAATAACGCAACTTGGTAAATACAGCGTGCGCAGCAACTTTATCTTTAACCTCAGCAGAAATCCTACAGCCAACAATATGGACAAACCAATGAATGACAGCATCTTATCTCCTTATCGCTTAGAACTACCCTTGAGAACTTCCAATATTTCTATCGCATCTGGAGAAATCTCTTTGGGATCGCTCCAAATAGCCTGTTCAAGGCTTTTGTTGCACTTGCATTTTCTCTCTACAACCTGATCGTCTAGCTTTGATACTTCTTTGATTAGTTTTATAAAGTTAGCGCTGCAACTATTTAGATTGCCAATAATCTCACCAATAAGATTTTGGTTGCCTTCATCGTTAGAGACCTCGCGCCAACAATCATAATCGCTAGGCATCGCAACAAGCGCAAAGCACATCTGCGCCTCACGGGCAAGTCTTGCCTCTGGCATTGCTGTCATACCAATCAAATCGCCGCCGAGATTTCTGTGCATAAGAGATTCTGCCCTTGTGCTAAATTGAGGCCCTTCCATACAAACATAGGTCGCTTTTGTATGGGTCTTTACTTCTAACTTCTCGCTTGCAACTAATAGTAGCTCGCGCAGTCTGGGGCAATATGGCTGCGCTAGCTCGCAGTGAACCGCCGCTTTAGCTGTAAAGAAAGAATTCTCTCGTTTGAATGTTTTATCTATAATCTGATCAACTAGCACTAAATCTCTAGGGTGAATCTCTTCACGCAAAGAACCAACTGCGCCGCTAGCAATACAGCTCTTAACTCCAAGCAATTTTAATGCAAAGAAATTAGCCCTGTAAGGAATACTGCTCGGGTCAAAACGATGCCCTTTGCCGTGTCTGTTTAGAAAGACTATCTTGCGGTCGTTTATATTGCCAATCAAAAACTCACTGCTTGGCTTTCCAAACGGAGTAACAACTTCCTCTTTTTTGGCATCTTCGATATGTTCGGCTAGAACAGTCTCAAGCCCGCTGCCTCCAATAATCCCAAGTGTTTCCTTAGCCATACCAACTCCTGAAAAAAACCACCTTTATATCTACCCCTGCATTCTAACCTCACTCACAAAAAACCGCAACCTCAATCACATCTCTCCGAGATATGATAGATTCAGTTGTTTTTAAAAGAGACCTCTGATAGCAATAATTACTTGTAAAACTTACTGACCGTGGTAGTATATATGAAAATCAGACTCCGAATTAACACAGTTCTAATATCAGGAGGTTTTACAATAAATATTTCTGCTAAATTTAGAATCATTTGCGCATCGCTGTTTCTAGTCGTCTTGAGCCCCTTCTCATTTTCTGCCGAGCCATCTGTTGAGTGGACAAAGAATTTTGGTGGAAGTGGTTTTGATGGGGGCTATTGCGTTGGGCAAACAAGTGATGGAGGATATATTATTGCTGGGAAAACTATGCGAAAATGGCAGAGATATTTATTTGATAAAGACTAACAACTCTGGTAATACACATATGTTTTAACTTTTTTTGAATTGGAAAGTAGGATGAAAACATTAAATTACCGCAATAGTATCGTATTGACAACAATAGTCTTTGTCATATTAACATTTATCAATACTTATGCTTATGCCGCCTCGCCTAGTTTTGGAACAGACTTGTTTGATTTCGCAAGATTAGCAAATACATGGGGCTTATCCGACGGCGATGCTGGCTATAATGACCAATGCGACTTAGAAGATGATGGCACCATTGACATAGCAGATTTATCCATATTAGCAAGTTATTGGCTCGACATATCTTATAGTCCTGACGCTTTCGTAACTACTTGGAACACAAGCCTCGGAGCGAACGCGACGGTTACTCTGGCACTCTCTGGTACTGTGGATGCGAATATCGACTGGGGCGATGGCACGGTTGAGATCGTTACAACCCCAGGCCCTCATGTACACGACTACGGCAGCGATGGAATATACACCGTCTCGGTTACCGGTTGCGTCACAGCGTACAATAGCCATGACAACGGCGGAGCGGTTTCCGAACGAGCAAAGCTAATAAGCGTCGATAACTGGGGAAATCTGGGCTTTACCTGCATGAAATCTGCATTCCGTGACTGCTCAAATCTCATTTCAGTACCGCTCTCTTCGGACGGTATTGAAGCCGTCACCGATATGTCCGAAATGTTCTACCACGCGATTGCTTTTAACTCTGACATCGGCGGTTGGGACACCTCGAGTGTTACCGATATGAGCGGGATGTTCTACGATGCAGACACGTTTAACTCTGATATCGGTGGATGGGATACTTCCAACGTTACCAATATGGCCTGGATGTTCTGCTGCGCGTCAGCGTTTAACTCCGACATCGGCGGTTGGGACACTTCCAGCGTCACCCGTATGAGCTTTATGTTCTTCTCTGCTAACGCATTTAACGCCGATATCGGTGACTGGAACACTTCCAACGTTACCGATATGGAAGGAATGTTCTACTATACCTACGCATTCAATCAAGACATTGGTAGATGGAACACTTCCAGCGTTACCAATATGAAAGGGATGTTCTACGATGCGTCCGCATTTAACGCCAATATCGGTGGTTGGGACACTTCGAACGTAACCAATATGAGCCGAATGTTCGCCTCTACATCCCCCCATATGCCCGTATTTAACGCCGATATCGGCGACTGGGACACATCCAATGTCTCCAATATGAGCGGGATGTTCTTCCTCGCGCGAGCTTTTAACGCTGACATCAGCGGTTGGGATACATCCAGCGTTACCGATATGAGCTGGATGTTCGAGGATGCGCAAGTGTTTAATCAGGATATTAGTGGATGGGACACTTCTAGCGTTACTGATATGAGCGGGATGTTCTACCGCGCGTTTGCTTTCAACTCCGACATCAGCGGATGGGACACCTCCAGTGTTATCAATATGAGAGAGATGTTTGACGACGCAGATACGTTTAATGTCAATATCAACGGTTGGAATACCTCCAGTGTTACCAATATGAGACATATGTTCAACTCTGCAAACGCATTTAATCAGAACATCGGTAACTGGGACACATCTAACGTTACCGATATGGGCTGGATGTTCAGCTACGCGTCTGCGTTTAACGCCGACATCGGCGATTGGGACACCTCTAACGTTACCAATATGATCGGAATGTTCAGCCACGCGTCTGCGTTTAACGCCGACATCGGTGGTTGGGACACATCTAACGTTACCGATATGAGAACGATGTTCAACTATGCCTCCACTTTCAACCAAGACCTCTCCGGATGGTGCGTCACACAGATACCTTCTAAGCCGCAATTTTTCGATTACAGCGCCAACAGCTGGACATTGCCTAATTCACAGCCTATCTGGGGAACTTGCCCATGAGAAAGAACAGTTTGTTTCTAGCAAAGCAAGTGCTTTTTGCAAAAGTAATATAAGCGATAGTGGATTGGTTTGCAAAAATAGCGTACAATTTGTGAATGACGCTAAAGGATAAAATCAAACAAAAAGCACTTGAGTTAGGCTTTGATGCTGTCGGGATAACAACAGCAGAACCGCTTGAACCGCGCAATGTTATGAGGTATGAAGAATGGCTGCGCTGCGGGAACGCTGGAGAGATGAGCTATTTGAGCCGTAATTTTGACAAGAGAATTAATCCTGCACAGCTGCTGACTAACGCTAAATCTCTAATATGCCTTGCGTATAGTTACAAAACAACGAGAAAAGAGCAACGAGATAAAGGCGAACTCAAAGGGCGCATTGCAAGCTACGCCCTATTCCCAGACTATCACAAACATCTAAAATCAAAACTTTTTGAACTCGCTTCATTTATTAGTGATTCAACCCAAAAGGATGTCAAATTTAAACCCTGTGTTGACTCAGTTCCACTGGCAGAGAAATGCTTTGCCCAAAGAGCCGGGCTTGGGTATATCGGGAAAAACACCCTGCTTATAAATGATGAGCTTGGTTCGGAGTTTTTTCTGGCAGAGTTAATAACTACCCTTGAAATCGAACCAGACTCCCCCGCTGGTGGAGACTGTCGAGATTGTAATATATGTATTGAAAATTGCCCGACCAATGCACTCAGCGCAGATGGAGTTTTAGATGCTAGAAAATGTATCAACTACCTCACAATTGAGTACAAAGGAGATATTGATGATGTGGTTGGACAAGGTATTGGGGAGAACATCTATGGCTGCGACAAATGTATTCAAGTTTGTCCAAAAAGAAAAGCTTCAAATTCTATAGGCAAAAAAGATTTTCAGGCGGACCACTCAAAAGAGTTTTTAGATATTAATGAGGTTCTAAATTGGGATAAACAAGAATATGTAGCTAAAATAAAAGGCTCAGCCATGGAGAGGCTAAGCCTTGATAATTTTAAACGCAATGCAAAGATTTGTTTCTCTAATATTTCAAACGAGAACGCTGATCAAGGGTAGTTCTAATTGCTTTTGAGCGGCAAGTAGAAAATTTTTGTTGTCTGACATAGTTCGGCGACAAAAAGGTTCGCTTGTCTGCCAAAATGAATTGTTAAAGCTGCCCGCTACCTACGGAATAAGAAAGACATCATCTTCATCTGATGGCAATTCGTTACCATTGTACTCTCTATGATTTCTGATAGTATAAATATCATCACCGCCGACTAGACGATTTCTATTAAAATCAACACTTCCATCTCTGTATAGCACATTCTGACCTTCTCTAGCATGGTTCTTACTAGCCATTCTGAGCATTTTATTTGTAATAATAAAACTCTTAAAGCTATTAAATTTATTGTCACATCTATTCTCTAAAATTGGATTCGAGTCCGCTGCAATAACAGATCTTGGACCTTCAAGTATAGCATTCCTAGGAGAAACAATCCTAAAGCTATAGTCAATATAATCGCTGCCAGGGAAATCATTGCTGAAATTAGCAACATCAATACTTCTTAGCCTATTACTGTGGCCAACATTACCAGGGCAAAGAAAATCTTCTAGCTTGACGTAATTACCCTTGACCATTAACCATAAACCACTAGTAGCAGATTTCTCGGGCGATTCTTGGTCTCCTACTCGCCACCAAGGATTCATTGCAGAGCTCTTTACTAGAGGGATTGCTCCTGAATTATCACCTGCGTAAGCTGCCAAACCACGTGAAACGTTGTTCAAATTCGTCTTGCACATTGCTTTATAAGAACTCTGTCTCAAGTATTTAGTACCGGGAATATAAACGGCAACAACAAAAGCAATCATAGCTGCAATAGCCGTAGCTTTGGCAAATATTGACCATTGAGAGAAATGAATAACACGATTATTTTTGTGTTGTTGCTCTATTAGCTTATCAAGAGTTGATTTTGTTTTCGAAAGCTCGAGAATTTTGTTCATTGTAGAGTTAACAAGAGAATCAGGACAACTACTAGGCATCGCTTCATCCACTACCGAAAGATTGGATTCAATGGTTGCATACAATTTTGCAACTTTTGGGTCTGTTTCAATCAGTCTCTTTGCCTGCGTCATATCCTCGCTAGAGCCACATTTAAAGAAATACTCCAATAGCAAAGCTGTTTGACTCTGCTCGGTAGTTTCATTTGAATCTAAGCCCATAATTTTTGAGATTGTGCTCTCGACAAGACTATCTGGGCATTTTTGGTCTAATGGTTCTTTTAAAACACCCATTAAATTTTCTAGCTTAGCATAAAGATTTGCCGCTTCTGCGTTTATAGATATAAGCTCTGCTGCTGCAGCCAGCTCATCTTGACTACCACATCCAAAGTAAAAATCTAAAAGTAAATCTTTCTGCTCTTGAGTTAACGAAATCATTGTGAATCACTACCTAAATTAAGCACTGTCCATTTCTTTGAAAAATACGCGACCGCTGAGTGCAGCCTGCTCTTAACCGTACCAATAGGTATACTGAGAATGTCCGCCATTTGTTTGTAAGAAAATTGCTTAAAATATGCTAATATTAAAATTCCACGTAGATTCTCTGGCATTTCTGCGATAATCTCCCTTACTAACTTGCCCCTTTCCTCAGTAAGAAGCTCATCTACTGGTGTAGTCTCATAGCTAGAAAACGAATTGAAGACATCGTCAATAGACATCTCATCGTCACCACCAATTGTCCCAACTGAGATAGCAGATGTTCTTTTCATCTTTCTTAGAGCATCCTTTGCCTTGTTAGCTGCTATCGTAAAGAGCCAAGGACGAAGCGATCTGTTGGGGTCAAAACTTTCTCGAGAAGCGTATAACTGCATAAAAGTTTCTTGAAAAACATCCTCGACAAGATCCTGACGATTTAGAAAACGCCGCAAGAACGAATAGAGAGAATCTTTATATTCGTCAATTATTTCTCTCAGCGCAGACTCATCACCGTCAATGAATCGAGTAACTAAGTCAACGTTCTTTTTTTTATTATCATTCATTGTTATCTCTTATAGTCCATTAACCATCATAGCTTGCCCATTGTAAGAGCGATTATGTAATAT
>WGDE01000150.1 GCA_015493385.1 Phycisphaerae bacterium | reverse complement strand
TAGTAAGAGTGTAAATATGTAAGTCTTCTTTGGGCGCTAAGCATTTTTTATTACTAAAAAACTATTTTCATTTTTATTCCTTTCTTCTTTTTAGCCTTATCAAGTTTGTATTTCGGGTGATCTTTATTTCTAAGATCCGCTGCGAAGAAAAGTATATTAATTGCATGGCAAGGATTGCTGGCGTTTTTATTCTTAGTTAGCAAATTCTTGTTTACTTGTAATTTTCGCTTATTGAAAATGGACTAGCCAAACTTCTTGGTTGCGCTTTGATGTATGTGTTATACGTTATGGCTCTCTTATGGTTTGGTTATACTAAACAGGAGGCAAGAGCAATGCGCATCACTTCAACTCTCGTATGTTTACTTTTTCTATCCTCAGCAATCATTTCTACTGCATCGGCAGATGTTGGGCAATTATCTGGCTCAGAGAAACTGCTTAAATCATTCGATGGAAAGCCAGAGCAGGCAAGGATGATTACTCGTCTTGCAGGTGAGTATCGCAGAGCAGGCAAATATGCGGATTCCAGACGACTATACGAAGATGTAATTAAAAATCATTCTACGAGTTCGTTTGTGTTAGATGCGCAGATAGGTATTGCAAGGGTTGACTCTGAACTTGGTGAATTTAAAAAGGCTCGTAGTGAGTTTGATAGTTTATTGAACGCCTATGCAGGTAAGCCAGAACTAGCAAAAATCACTTATATGCTTGCCAATGAGTATTTTCGTATAGGCGATTATAAGAATGCTAAAAAATATTACGATAGCGTTAAGGATGCAGATTCAAAGAGTTATTGGTCAATCAATGCCAAGGCTAGCTCTATAATATCAGATCTTAGGCTTGGGAACTATGAGCAGTCTAAGGGAAAGATGGATAGCTTCTTAGCGGCTAATTCAGACAATGATAAACTCTCAAATTTTTCCTATAGATTTGCAAACGAATACTTAGCGGCAGATAGATATGAAGACGCGCAGCGCGTTTATCGCTCTATTGTAGATAAATATCCAATGTCCAAGGAGTATGTTAAATCTATGATAGCTCTTGCTAGAATAGATTTTAAGCAGGGCAATTATGAGGGCGGTTCTCAATTATTTGAGCAGTTGATTAGTAATTGCAATAAAAAAACAGACATCGTTCCATTGCTCTATAACTATGCAAATGAAAAGTATGAATCTAAAGATTACACAAAAGCAAGAGAGCTTTATGCAAAGATAATTCATGAGCATCCAAATGACGAACATTCTTTTAATGCTTTGGTTGGTGTTGTAAGCTCTGATCTTAAGCTAAAAAGTTATACAACAGCAAAGCAAGAGGCAGATAGTTTTATCGCTACTTTCAGTGGCCATTCAAAACTTCCAAGTATAGTTTCTAGAATTGCTGGCGAATATATGAATGCAAGCAAATACAGTGATGCGAGAGATTATTATCAACGCATTGACAGCAAAGACTCGGCAAGTGATTTTGCGATAGATACAAAGGTCAATCTTGCAAAATGTGCATTTAGATTGTCTGACAAAGCTCAAGGCGCAGCGATCTTTGATGGGTTGCTAGTAACCTGCGCAAACAAACCAAGACTCTCATCCATTATGTACAAGTATGCAAATGAATGTTCATCCTCAGGCGATTATACAAAGGCTAAACAGCTCTATGAGCGTGTTGTAAATGAATATCCTGATAGTAAACGATGTGTTGATGCTAGAATAGAGATTGTTAACACTGTAATTAAAAGCGGCAATTCCATAGAAGCAGAAAATTTAACAAACAGTTTATTCTCAGCTTTTGCGGGTAAACCGGAGGAGTCTAAGATTGCTCAGCGTATTGGTAAGGTTTATTTTGAGAAGGGGCAATATGAAAAATCTAAACCTTTATACCAACGTGTACTCAACACTAACCCAACTAGATCGCAATCCTCTGACGCAAAACTGAAGATAGCGATATTAGACTCTAAACTTGGTAATGAAGTGCAAATGTTACCAACTACTTTAAGTGATAAACTCGGTGTTGATTTATCGGCTGATGTAAAACCAATAGAGATCACTGCGACAGAACAATCTAAATTAGTTTCTTTTGCCCCAGATCCAACAGATCCAGGCTACCTACTCTCTAGGCTTGGTGAGGATTATTACAATCAGGCTAAAGATTTAAAGAAAAGTGGGGATATTGAGGCTGCTAGGGAGTTATTTTTAAAGAACGTCATCGTTTTGAATAAAGGTATTGCAGATGTCTCTGACCCTAGCTATTTAAGTACGTCTTATTATATTATGGGGATTAGTTATTTGCAACTTGGGGTTTATTTTAAAGCTGATGATGCATTTAACGCTTCTTACAAATATGACCCTGATTTTATGTATGCCGACAGCTGTCTATACGCGGAAGCCGCTTGTTACAGGCAACAGCTGAAATACGCAGGTTCTTCTCAAGAAGAGATCAAAGAAAAAATCGAAAAACTATATATGCAACTTATCTCAAATTTCCCTTCGAGTAAGTATGTATCTAGGGCAGAGGCGTGGCTAGCTGCAAATAACTAAGAATAATTCTGAATTGTTGGAGTGATTTAATATGAATATTATTAAGATGTACTTTATGTTTGTTTTGCTTATCTTGACGGTTGGCCTTACAGTTGCAAATCCTGATGATTATGATTC